>JAWOIR010000100.1:0-54459 GCA_046484545.1 Anaerolineales bacterium | reverse complement strand
CACGAGGTGGGGCCTATGGTCACGCTGTGCGCGCCGTGGTACCCCGCCGAAGAGGCAGACGAATTGCTGCCTAAATGGCGTGACTTTATGAAGACCGCGCCAGAAGAGTTCTCATGCAACGCCCTTTTTTGGACAGTGCCACCTATCCCTGATTTTCCGAAAGAACTGCACCTCAAACGCTTCGTGGCATTTGTCGGAATCCATTGCGGACCGGTGGAAGAAGGCATGAGAATGATCCAGCCTCTTCGTGAGCTGAGCAAGCCAATGGTCGATCTGAGCGGACCGGTTCCGTGGGCCGCAGCCCAGCAGGCGTTCGATCCGTTCTTCCCCAAAGGTCAGCGCCTGTATTACTTCAAGTCACGTCTGCTGAAACAGCTGAATGACGAAACGTTGAACGCTGTTAGACAGCGCGCCCTCAAGCCGCCTTCGCCATTCATATTGGTTGTGCTGTGGCCGTATAGCGGTGCCATGCAAGGGGTGGAAAATGATGCCACGGCGTTCATGGGGCGCGATGCGGCTTGCCTGCTAAGTGTGGATTGCGTTTGGGATGACCCAGCAGAAACTGACACTGTTCTGGCTTATGCACGCAAGTTTCTGGCAGAGATGGAACCCTATTCGCCCGGTGGCTTGTATGTGAACTTTGCCGGCTTTGGCGAAGAAGGTGAGAAGCTCGTGAAAGATGCCTACGGATCACACTACGAACGACTCGTTGCATTGAAAAACAAATACGACCCAACCAACCTGTTTCGACTCAACCAAAACATCAAACCGAGTGTCAATGACCTCAGATAAATCCTTGCACGAGATCGAACACGAAGCCTGGTCACAGCGTGCTGAGATTTACGATTCGGTATTTGGTTCGATATCCAAACAAGCGATTGGAGATATTCTCGATAGTCTGGGGAAGATAGAGGGGAAAAAGCACTTGGATGTCGCGTGTGGAACGGGACATCTGGTCGCGGCGGCCTCCCTACGGGGGGCCGCCAGCGAAGGGATTGATTTTGCAGAGCCGATGATCGAGGTGGCCAGAAAGACGTATCCCGGTAATCTTTTCAAGGTTGCCGACGCCACACAACTCCCGTATGAGCATTGCTCGTTCGGTGCCGTGACTTGTGCATTCGGACTGTCTCACGTGGAGAAGGCCCAGGTTGCAGTGGATGAAGTTTTCCGCATTTTGAAGCCTGGCGGACGTTTTGCTTTCACATTGTGGTTTGATGGAGAGAATGGTAATGAACTTTTTCGAATAACGAACGATGCGGTTACACGATTTGCAATAGAGGTTTTTGCTCTTCCAGAAATATGGAAACGAATGCGCTTCGCAGATGAACAAATTTGTGAGAGTGTTATAAGACAATCAGGTTTTGATACACCACACTTTAAACGACTTCCCATCCTATGGCAAACAACCTCTGCAGGACAAATATTGGATATTTTGGAAAAAATATCAGTCCGCTCAAAAATGGTCATCGGACATCAGTCGCCTGCAATACAGCAACAAATTCTTGAATACATCCTTTCAGAGATAGATGACCGCCGCGTGGATGGAAATATTAAGCTCACATGGCCCGCTCTGTTAACAGTCGTTCAAAAACCCGGCCGGAAAGGAAAAGACTATGAACCTAGAACCTAAACACACTCTCTTCGATAGCATTGATCAAATGCTGGCTGCCGAAACATTGAGTCAACTGCTCTCCAAACCAATGGCCCAGGTGAACTACTCCGCCCCCTCCGTTTGGGGAAATGCCGGCAGTGAGTTCACTTTTGTGGACACGAATGCCGAAAGGCTGGTTCTTAAAACGATGTCGATCAAGTCAGATTGGGAAATGTTCGCCACGGATGACCACTTATGCCGGTCAGTAACGCTTTGGCAGTATGGTTTACTTGATCAGGTGCGCCCGCATCTGGAACACAAGATACTCGCCTGTGCCCACGAGAACGATATTTGGGCGATCCTGATGCAGGATCTTTCAGGGCATTTTCTATTGGATTCATCAGAAGAACGAATACAGGAGTTGTTGCCCACCTTTCTCGATGCCCTGGCCAAACTTCATGCCGAATTCTGGGATGATCCACACCTGTATGATTCCCGTCTCGGGTTGGATAGTCCGCGCATTTTGTTCCAATTGTCATCTCCCAATTTTGCACGCCAACATAATAACGATCATTGGGGCTGGCTTCCCGGTGGGTGTATAGGTGGCTGGGAGGCGTTGAAAGAACTGTTGGAACCAGATATGATGTCACACATGCAGAGCCTTATCGATAATCCGCAACCGTTGTTGGACGCATTGAATTGCTACCCTCATACATTGCTGCAAGGGGATGCCTACAAAAACAATCTTGCCTACAAGGACCCCAATCAGGCCGTTATCGTTGACTGGCAACTGGCGATGCGATCCTTGATGACCATTGACCTAGCCCGGATCGTCCTTAATTTTAGTTTGGATCCTGCGGAACAGGCACAGGCACAGGCGTACTACCGCCAACGTTTGGAAGGATATTTGGACAAACAGTTTCAGGATACAGAATGGCAGGCAATGATTGACTTGGGAATCTTGGTCGAGGTCTTGTGGATCACTTGTTATGTGGCTTATTTTATAGATCGTACAGAAGATCCGGGCTTCAAACACTATGCCGAAATGCGTGTGAAAGCGTGCAACAAGCAGGTTCGTGATGGGGTACGCTGGATCAACGCCTCATAAACCATTTTGTGAATAGAAATATTAAGCTCACATGGCCCGCTCTGTTGACAGTCGTTCAAAACCAGGCTGGAAGGGAAAAGACTATGAACCTAGAACCTAAACACACTCTTTTCGGCAGTGTTGATCAACTGTTGGCCCCAAAAACACTGAGCAAATTGATTTCCAAACATGTTACCCATGTTGAAATAGAACCGATGAACGGGCATTCCGATCTTGCAGGTGGGCAAATGAACTATGTAAACACTAACATCGGACGGATGGTCCTCAAGTGAATGTCCACGAAGTCGGACTGGATCATGTTCGCCAGCAATGTATATAACGTATTTTTCCTGTGAACCACAAACGGCCGGGTATAAAGCCCATCTCAGCCAGGTGCACCTTTGTAGCAAGGATGAGAAGCCCGGAGCCGAGTTCTTGCAGGTAAGTCAGCCCGGTTTCGAAATGCTTTTTCGCTTCGGTTAAAGCGATCAGCCCACTGAAGATTTGACCAAAAATCAGATGGAGGCGGGCGAATGATTCGCGATTGGGGCTCTCTTCTGCCAGGGATTGGGCTTGGGCTAGCCGCTCCAAGGCTTGCCCGTAGCCGCCCACTTTCTCCAGACTGATGGCTCCCTGCATCAGGGCGAGTACCTCCCCTTGATACCAATGAAAACTGTGTGCGATCTGGAGCGCCTCGTCGCTCAGTTTCGTCAATTGCAGATAATTGATCTCGCCTCAAACTCGATATCTGTGAGTGCCCACACCGTCAAATTCGTAGCGTGTTCACAAAACCCTGGCGGTCATCCAGCTCGCGCAAGATGGGAACGGCTTGTTCAAGATAATCTGCACCCTGAACGACCTCGCCGAGCTGGTAGCTCACGATGCCCAGCAGATCTATTGTCTGCGCAATGCCGCGCCGGTTCTCCTGCTTTCGAAAGAGGGCTAAGGCCTCATTTGTGAAATTTTCCACAGCGGAGAGGGCACCCACCCTCTCCGCAGGTCGGAAGATCCTCGTTAGCAGTGAAAGCTGAACATTATCGCCGGCCTCAATCGCTTGGCGATAGTGGATCAACAAGACGGAGGACTTGCGACAGAGATCGCTCAGTTCCCGCTGGGCGATCTCACTTAACGTATGGTAACTTCATTTTACTTACTCCCCTGCTCTTGTCAAGCAAATTGTGGGACATCAGCAAGGTGTGAAATTTAGTTTCGTTCGGGTGACAAATCTATGGCCGCTTCGGGAATGCGGTTGAGCAGCTCAATCTTCTCTTTCAAGCCGTTGACTTTCTGCCAGTACTGGTACTCTTCCCCTTCATACATGCCGCGCTCATAGTTATCTCGCATCAAACGCAGCATGGTGCGGATTTCCTTGCGCTCGGTCTCCGGATCAGGACCATCCCGCTCGTCTTGCAGCAGGTGCACCCTGGCTGCCTTCTGACCGGTCTTGGGGACCACACGCCGGCTGGCACGTAATGCCTGGCAGCGGTCCCATAACTCCTGAGTTATGACCGGCTAATGCTGCCCTTCCGAAACCGGAAGCGGTTATTGACAAACGGGAAAATTCAACTTTTTCTACCCGATATATCGATAACTACCGTATAATGTTTTTGGGTTATCTCCCAGATCTATCGAAGCCCTTTGGACCAATGCGTGCACCGCTGCCTGATTCCGGGTTCATCCGGATTCTTCACTTAGCAATCAAGAAAGGAGCAATGCCCGTGTTTCAGACGGTCGCTGAGATCACGATTAATTGCCCTATTGAAGAAGTCTTTGCATTCGTCGCAGAAAATCAGAACGATCCCTACTGGTGTGTCCCCGTGGTAGAGACCACACGGATTGCCGGTACTGCTCCCGGGGTTGGCGCTCGATACACGTTTGCATCCAAAGTGGGACTGATGAAACTGCGAGGCGAATTTGAGATCACAGGTTTCGAAGCGCCGGAAGCTATCCATTGGACTGGTGAAAGCTCGATCGTGAGGTTCTCCGGACAATATCGATTAGCGTCAACAGTCGCGGGAACACGGCTGGAGGAGCGAACGACATTCGAGCCGAAAGGATTGCTGAAGATACTGCAGGCCATCATGATCCCCCAATATACCACTACCTATGAAACCCAGCTTCAACGGCTGAAACATCTGCTGGAAGGTCACCCCGATTGAGACTCACTTGCGGAGGTTGTTTGGATGACGAGCTGGTGGGGGTGAGTTCCATTTGAGTACTGCCTTGGAGAGTAGTGAGCTATGACCGGTCCTCTCACCTTCCTGTTCACGGATCTCGAAAATAGCACTCCTCTCTGGGAGAATTACCCGGTCGAGATGCGCCAGGCGTCTGCCCGGCATGATGCCCTACTTCGCGCGATTATCGAACAACACCGTGGATGGGTGGTGAAAACCACCGGGGATGGGTTCCATGCGGTGTTTGAGTCGCCCGCAGACGGCGTGGCGGCTGCGCTGGCCGGACAGCTGGTGATCGGCGCCGAACCCTGGCCGGAAACAACCGGCCCGCTCAAGGTACGCATCGGGCTGCACACGGGGGAGAGCCAGGAACGTGAGGGCGATTACTTCGGCGCTGAAGTTAACCTGGCAGCCCGAGTCATGGGGTTGGGTCATGGCGGCCAAGTTCTGCTCTCGGATACAACAGCCACGCTCGTCAAGCGGTCGCTGCCAGAAAACTGCTCCTTGCTCGAATTGGGCGAACACCGACTGAAGGGGATTTCGGCGATCGTTCAAATTCACCAGCTCTGTCACCCCGATCTGGCCGCGGAATTTCCGGCATTGAAATCGCTGGCGACGTTCAAACATAACCTGCACCGCCAGCTTTCCACCTTCATCGGGCGCGAAAAAGAACTGGGGGAGGTCAAACGCCTGCTCAAGAACACGCCGCTGCTCACCCTGCTCGGTCCCGGCGGGACGGGCAAAACCCGCCTGATGCTGCAGGTGGCCGAAGAAGTCATTGAAGACTACCCTGACGGCGTCTGGCTGGTGGAACTTGCACCCCTCACCGATCCCGCCTTGATTCCCGAACGTGTCGCTGCCAGCCTGAATCTGCAGGAGCAGCCGGGCCGAAAAATCTTCGATACTCTGGCGGGTTACCTGCGGCGTAGGGAATTGTTACTGCTGCTCGACAATGTCGAGCATATTGTGCAAGCCAGCGCGGAATTCACCGAGCAATTGCTGGAACACTGTCCGAAACTCACTATGCTGATCACCGGACGCGAGGCGCTCTTCATCGAGGGTGAGACCGCGATCCAAGTTCCGCCGCTCAGCCTGCCGAAAGAGAAACAGACTCTTGAAGAAATCGCCGGATCAGAAGGGGTGCAGCTCTTTCTCGAACGCGCCCGGGCAGTTCGCCCCGATTTTGCCCTCACGGAAGGAAATGGCGCCACCATCGCCGAGGTCGTGCGGCGGTTGGACGGGATCCCGCTGGCGCTCGAACTGGCTGCAGCCCGGCTGCGCATGCTCACCATCGAGCAGATTAATGAACATCTCAATGACCGTTTTCGCCTGCTAACCGGCGGCCGCCGCACCGCCTTGCCGCGCCAGCAAACCCTGCAAGCCCTGATTGACTGGAGTTGGCAACTGCTCGATCAGAAAGAGCAAATTCTGCTCCGCCGCTTAAGTGTGTTCTCCGGCGGCTGGGATCTTGAAGCCGCTCAAACGGTTACCGGTTTTAACCCGCTGGATACGTTCGATGTCTTTGATCAGTTGGAGCAGCTCATTAATAAATCGCTCATCACCGTGGCATATCCCCCCAGCGGTGAGGCGCGTTATGGAATGTTAGAAAGCATCCGCCAGTTCGCACAAGACAAGTTGTTTGAGGCCAATGAAGGCGAAATCCTGCGCGACCGGCACGCAGATTATTTCGTGAAATTTGCCCAGGAATCCGAATACCACTTAGTCCGAGATACTATGGTGTCCTGGGTTAAACGTATCCTGTTAGAAATGGATAACCTGCGGGCTGTGCTAACCTGGACTTTTGATGACCGTCCAGAATTGGCTCTGCGCATCAGCAGCGCACTGCTGTACCATTGGGCGCATTGGATCCATCCCAGCGAAGCCCGCAATTGGCTGGAAACGTCTATCGATAAAACGCGCAACTTAACAGAATCCCAGCCAGGTGAAGACCTGATTGAAGATTTAATCAAAGCCTATCTTGGCCTGGGAATCATTCACTCCTTGTTTGGTGAAAATCTCAAATCCGTGGCTACAATCGATGAAGGAATTGCACTTGCTCGTGAGTATGGCGATCTCGAACGCATGACACATGGCATCGCCTGGAGGATCAACGTCCTCATCGTGAACCAGTATGAGATATCACCCGATTGGGAACAGGAAGTGGATCGCGCCCTGGAGATCAGTGAGCAGCATAGATTCGAGATTTCGGAAGGCTGGCTCAATCTGGTAAAGTTTTTTCTTTATGCCTACCAGGGTGAATTTGCGAAAGCCTTCCCGCACTTTCAAAGAGTGATCGAAATCGCCGGGGAATTCAACAACCCGCGAATCAATGCAAATGTGCTGCAAATCCAGGCCAGGATGGCCGCCCTTCAAGGCGAACCAGAGACTGCAAAGGATTACTTTTTGAAAGCCATCGATGACTTTCGAGCGATCAATGACCAGAGGAACGTCCTTCACTCGAAGAGCGACCTGGCCCATCTCTATCGCCGGACCGGAAAGTTCCAGGAAGCGCGCCAGCTTTACCGGGAGACTATTAAGGGATGGCAGGAAGAAGGAAGCTTGCCTGCAGTTGCCCACCAGCTAGAGTGTTTCGCTATCACGGCGATTGCCAGCGGGAATAACAAGCATGCCGCCCGCTTGCTCGGTAGAGCTAAAGCCACACGTGAGGAATTGAACACCCCCAGCACTGATCCGCTTGAAATCTTTGAAATGGAGCAGGCCATGAAGCAGTTGGCAGGCGCGATGGGGGAGGTTGAGCGAGATCGGGTAATGGCGGAAGGCTCGGAGATGAGTATGGACGAGGCCGTAGCACTCGCCTTGAGCAAATAACGTTGGAGAAATTTTAATGCGAAATAGGTGGAAGAATTTTGTTGCCTGGGTTGAGGATTCTGTGACCCTCCCCGAAGACTCGGAAAGTCTACGCATCCGGAAAACGACCATCACGATTGCCTATCTGGTCATCATCCCTATAACTTTCATATGGACACTCGCCTTGTTCTATCTACAGTTGTGGGCGGCGGGCTGGATCAACCTGGCTTTTAACTTACACACCTTGGTTTCCGGTGCATATCTGTTTAGGACACGGAACTTCATCGTCTTTTTCAACGTTGGACTCGGGATTCTTTTCCTCTATATTTATGGATTGCAGACTAGCTTGGGAGGAATCATCAATTCAGGGGTGATTATGGGTGCCGGGTTGATAGCAGCGATGTCGGCAGCCCTAATCCTCAGCCGACGCACCTCCATCTTCTGGGCAGGCGTTAACGTGGTTGGGTTCACACTAGTATTGGCCTTCGAGGAACAGATCGCGGCCAATGCACCCATAGCCCTGCCTGCCGCATATAGCCTTGTCAACGGGTTTTTCAACGCCCTGTGGAACTCATTCCTGGCCATGTTCTTGATTCTGTACCTGGTACGAGAACTCGAATCTGCCCAGGACTTGGCCGACCAGTTACTGTACAATGTTTTACCAAAGCCGATCGCAGCCAGATTGAAGAAAAACCCAGGTACGATTGCAGATGGTTTCGAAAATGCCAGCGCCCTGTTTGCCGATATTGTTGGGTTTACTCCACTCTCCAATCAGCTCCGCCCAATTGAAATGATCGAGTTGCTCAACCGGATTTACTCGCATTTTGACACTCTGGTCGAGAAATACGGCGTCGAAAAAATCCGCACGATCGGTGATAACTATATGGTTGCCTCGGGTGTGCCAACCCCACGCCTGGACCATGCCCAGGCGCTCGCCCATCTGGCGCTGGACATGCTGGCGTATTGCGGACAACTGGAAAAAGAGGGGCGGCCTCTTAAATTCCGGATCGGGATTAACTCCGGCCCCCTGACTGCCGGGATTATTGGCAATAAAAAATTTCAATATGACATTTATGGGGACACCGTCAACACAGCCAGCCGGATGGAATCCCACGGCGTACCGGGGAAAATTCAAATAAGTAAGGATACATACGAAATCCTCAAGGATGAATTTGCCCTAGAGCATCGCGGGACTATTGATGTGAAGGGCAAAGGGCAAATGGAAACCTGGTTTTTAACAAGTTGCAATGAAAGAACCGGTCCATGACCCACTCCATAACCCCTAAAGGTGTTCTCACCTTCCTCTTCACCGATCTGGAAAACAGCACCCACTCTGGGAGAACGACCCGGTTGAGATGCGCCAGGCCTCCGCCCGGCATGATGCGCTGGTGCGTGCGGTGATCGAGCAGCATCACGGTCGGGTCGTAAAAACCACCGGAGACGGATTCCATGCCGTGTTCGAATCGCCCTCCGAAGGGATCGCTGCAGCTTTGGATGGGCAGCAGGCCATCGCGGCTGAACCCTGGTCCGACAGAATCAGACCGCTGAAGGTCCGCATGGGTTGTGCACGACGGCTTCCGCCTCCCCCAGTCGAGTGAAGATCGCCCTGGCGAGGGAGCGCGTGCTGGAGGACAAATCGCTGGAGTCGATCAGATCCAGGATCTCGCCCAAGCTGCGGGCAGGGTAACCCACTGCAGGAGTTTCGTGTCCCTGTTCTTGATCCACGGTTGGGTGATGGCTGTGGGAAGCAGGGTCTGGCGCTTCGCTCCCCGGATCGATTTCCTCGAACTCGGCATCCGCCGGGCGTTCGCCGGCCTCATCCTGCAGCAGCACTTTTAATTTAATTGCTCGGATGGCCTGCTTCTTCACACTCTGGACATCCAATCGGTAACCTACCAGAGGTAGTTTGGCAAGCTCTTTTTCGAGCTGGCGGAGATCCACGCCCAGGTCAATCAATGCTCCTAAGATCATGTCTCCGGCGATGCCGGCGAAACAATCGAAATACAGAATTTTCATGCTGCGCTTCAGGATGTGCGCCTGCCTCCTACCCCAATCTGGACTACTGGACAGCGATCTGGATCAAGGCCTGGCCTTCATTCAAGCTGCCCCGCCGGTAGCCCGCCAGGTCCATGGCAACGAAGGTGAAACCGATCTGGCGAAAGCGGGCATAAACTTCGCTGGCCCGCTTCAGCAGCTCGAGCATATGCTCCGGCTCTACCTCGATGCGCGCCATGTCCCCATGGTGGCGCACGCGGAACTGGCGGAAGCTCAATCCCCACAAGAAATCTTCGGCGGCCTCCACCTGTGCCAGTTTCTCAAGCGAAATCTGCGTGCCGTATGGAAAACGGGATGCCAGGCAGGCCATGGCCGGCTTATCCCAAACAGGTAAGCCGTAGTGTTGGGCCAGCGTGCGGATATCGTCTTTGGTCAACCCGGCTTCTTTCAAAGGAGCTCTCACACGGTGCTCTCGTGCGGCGACCCCCCCGCGACGGTGGTCGGACTGGTCATCGATATTTTCACTGTAGCAAACCCAGCGATAATTCCCTTTGCTTGAGATCTCGTCCAGATGATCGAAGAGCTCGTCCTTGCAAAAATAACAGCGGTTGACCGGGTTGGCTGCATAGCGCGGGTCGCTCACTTCTTCCGTCTCGATCAGCAGATGAATGAAAACGAAACCAGCACCGGTTCAGCGCGCCAGGTGCTGGTTGATTTTTTTACCCACCGTGGAGAGGGACCCCACCCTCTCCGCAGGTTATAAGATCCCCCATAGGCAGCGGCGTCACACGTGACGGCGTCCCTTTGGGACATAACTGCACTTACTACCGGACTTAATCGTTCTGGTGATACGACTTTCAAGGTGCAAGGGATCTGCGACCGGCGTGGTTTCCACGCCCGAGATCGCTCAGTTCACGCTGGGCAATCTCACTTTTGAAGTACAGTATTCCTATTTTACTTGCTCCACAGTCTCTGTCAAGAAATTGTGGGCCATCGGGTGTAAGATTTTGACTTCTGTCGCTATCTGCGCCATATCTTCCCTTATGTCAACAATGTCCACTTCTGCTCCATGTTCTCGGATCCAGTAGCGTAGTCCAGCGTCGGATTGCAGTCCATCCATCAGCCTGAAAAGAATTTCGTAGTCCGGATTGACCTTCACCCACACTATGCGTTTTGATCCCACATCGCACCCTACTTCCTGGATCATAGTCCTCACCAGCTTCTTGCTCTCTTCGCGAACAGCCCATTCCCAGTTATCGTGAAGATTCAGCAATGACAATGTGTGTAATGATTTCGTTGCGTTCACCTCGTAGATGGTAAACGTTGAGCCGTCATGTCGAGTACTTCAGCAATCAACTTGTCATTCAATGAGTAGGCTAACACTTCTTCCATAAAGCGCCTGCGTCCGCACACCTAGCCTAGCAATTTGACATCCCAAAGGAAGGCCAGAGATGGATTTCAAGCCGACCTTGCGCATTCCCCTGCTGGCGAAAATCCCGCTGAGCACAGGCGTCCTGCTGCTGATTGCCCTAGGCTGGGCAGCGTGGGGTATAATCCGCGAGGTACGGCTTAAGTCGAGGCCAGCCAGATGAATGGTCTGCGTAAGTAGAAGCCGGCTATTTTGATTATCTGCTTGTCCGGTTCATCCTGGCGGGGTTTTATCCTCTTGAAAAGCCGCCCGCCCCGGGCGGGACCAGCTCACTGGAACAGTTTATTCTTTGATGAGCTGCAATAACTGGTTCAGGAAACCCTGGCAATCTTGGATAAAACGAAATGAAATTGGAGCTACGCCTTCTTAACGGTTTTTTGCTGCTCCTGCCGCTGCTGGTCTGGAACTTGGCGCTCGGCTCGCACCTGAACCTGGAGGCGGTCATCTCGGATGCACACTCCCCCCAATGGCTGCTCATGGCAGAAAACATAACCCGTATCCTGGTCTTTGCCCTACCGCTGTTTCTTCCATTGAAATTCAAAGGCACCTGGAACAAAACTGGGCTGGTAGTTTATGGATTGGGCACACTGATCTACTTCGCCTCTTGGCTGCCGCTGCTGTTAACGCCTGCCTCAGCCTGGAGCCAAAGCGCGGCCGGGCTGCTGGCCCCGCGCCTAACGCCCTTCATCCCTTTCTTGGGAATCGCCATGGTTTGCAATGCCTGGCCGTATGGATTGATCTCGGCAGTGTTCATCTTCTTCCATACCTGGCACGGCATCCAAAACCTTTAGCGATTTCAACGGGTGATAACGCTTGCAGCATGGCATTCATGCCTTTGCTAGGACCAGAACGACATTGCCCTGCCGGCCCCCGGTTTCAATATACCGGTGCGCTTCAGCAGTTTGTTCAAGCGGGAAACATTTATCGATGATCGCTTTGATTTTCCCGGCTTCGGTCAGTTCTTTAACCAGCAGCAGGCTCGCAGTTTTTTCTTCGGCCATGGCGCAGATGACCTTTTTGCGGCTGAATGGCGCGGACCAGAGCATATCTAGAATTGCGCGGCCTTTGAAGCTGGCAAAAAGCAGGATCCCATCCGGTTTTAACGAGTTCTTGCAGTGCACAAAGGAACTGCGCCCCAGGATGTCGAAAATCACATCGTATGTCTCGCCGTTCTGGGTGAAATCATGTTGGGTGTAATCAATGACTTTATCAGCACCGAGAGCCTTGACATACTCCAGGCGCGCCGTGCCGCAAACACCAGTTACATTTACGCTATAGTGATGTTTGGCAAGCTGGACGGCCATCGCGCCGATGCCGCCGGAAGCACCGTTGACAAGGATTTTTTGCCCCGGTTTGAGATTGGCCTTTTGCAGCAGGCTGGCAGCCATTACCGCGCCATAAGGCAGGACGGCAGCTTCTTCGTAGGTTAAGTTGGCAGGCTTCAGCGATACAGTGCCGCTTTCAGGGATGCAGACATATTCGGCATTTGCGCCCATATTCATGCCCAAGTAAGCAAAAATCGCATCGCCGGGCTTGAACTGGGTCACGCGGCTGCCAACCAGCTCCACGTCTCCGGCCAGTTCGCTGCCGAGAACCTGGATTTTGGGCTTGCTCCAGCCGAAAGCCAGGCGCGCCGGCAGGTAGAGCAGGGCGGGCATGTTGAACTGGCTGTGGGCGAAATCCCGCGCCGTCAGGTCACCGTAGTTGACCGGCGTGGCGCGCACCCGCACCAGGATTTCGTTCTCTTTGGGGGTAGGCTTAGGGATATCCTTCAGTTGCAGGACATCGGGGGAACCGTATTTGATAAAGGTGATAGCTTTCATGGTGTAACCTTTCTAGGTTTTATGCTCTCGGCGCGAGCGCCGATTTTCTCACCAACTCCCACATGGGGAGATCGAGAAGAGGCAGGGTGGTCAGCCACTATGATGGCCACATTCCCCTTTTTATGGCCCTGTTCGACATAGCGATGGGCCTCGACAATCTGATCGAAGGGATAGACCCGGTCGATGGCCGGTTTGAGATGGCCTGCCTCGATGATTTCTTTGAGCAAAATCAGGTTGGCGAGTGAGTTACCGCCATCTGAATCGACATGGACGTTGATGTAGACGCCGCCCGGCTTGAGGGCTTTTTTGCCCAGAGTTGGGGGGAGTTTGCCCACTGCGTCAAAGACGACATCGTAGATTGGGCCGTTTTGGCTGAAATCCTGGCGGGTGTAATCAATGATCTGACCCGCCCCCAGCGATTGGACCAGTTCAAGATTGGCTGTGCTGCACACCCCGGTTACATCCGCGCCGAAATGGCGGCTGGTGAGTTGGACGGCGTTCGTCCCGACCGCGCCGGATGCGCCATAAACCAGCACCTTCTGCCCCGGCTGGATTTTGCCCTTTTTCAGGCAGGCCAGGGCCGTCATCCCTGCGCCCGGAGCAGCGGCGGCCTCCCCGAACGTGAGATTGTTCGGTTTGAGCGCCAGCACCCCTTTTTCGGGCAGGCACTTGAATTCGGCATAGCCGCCGAAATTGACGGCAAAGGTGGATGCAAAGACCGCATCGCCGGGCTGGAAACGGGTCACGTTTCGGCCAATCGCTTCGACCTCCCCGGACAATTCCATCCCCAGGATGGGGCGTTTGGGCTTATTCCAGCCCAGGTACAGCCGCGCCATGATTTTCTGCCAACCCGGAACAGGGATGTTCAAGCTGCGCATGATGGTATCGCCAATCGTAACGGTAGTGGCGTGGACTTTGACCAACACCTCGTTCGGGTGCGGGTTCGGTTTGGGGAGGTCTATCAGGCGCAGCACTTCGGGCGGGCCGTATTGGGTATAGAGAATTGCTTTCATTGTTCGTCCTCAATTTCGTAAGAAAAGACTTCACCGATTGGCACGCCGAAAGCCAGGGCAATTTTGAAGGCCAGTTCGAGCGAGGGGGCGTACTTGCCGCCTTCAATCGCGATGATGGTCTGGCGCGTGACACCGGCTTTTTCGGCCAGTTGCTCCTGGGTCATTTCGCCGTGGTAAAAGCGCAATTTACGGATATTGTTGCGGACTTGGCGCTTTTCCATATTTAAGCCCCCTTTTGATCAAAGTAGAACTGCGAGAGGTCCCCAATGATTTCCGCAATCAGGGCAAAGAAAATGATCAAACTGAACATCACCAGGGCAGGTTGGCCAAGCACAAAGCTAAGCATGGCAAGAAGAACACCAATCGAACTCACGATATAAGAAACCCTGGCGCCCTTCAACTCGATCAGCCTGTCGCGCTCATCTTCGAGTAAACGCACTTCTTCTTTCGAATTTGTCTTGATGGCATGGACAATATTGAGCACAATATTGGTGAGAATGTTGCCAGCGATATTCAGAACAATCGATGCAATGACGACAATCGCCCAAAGTCGAAAGACTTCTTCTGAATTCAGACCTCCCTTCTGGTACATCAGGAATATATTGATCAGGTAATACCCCAAAATCAGCAGGGTGCTGATCAAAGATACGGTGATGGCATTTTTACGGTTTGACATTTTACTCTCCTGGTGTATGTTATAAATTACTTATAGTATTTTATACTTTACATATAGTAATATATTTTTTACATTAAGTCAAGTCCAGCGTACATTATTATGGGAAGCAATCTTTAAACCAAAAATACAAAAAAACACGGCCGCATTTGGATGGCCGTGTTGGTTATGACCGTACAAACCAGCCTGGCTAAATCCAGTTCCCGGCATACCCGATGGTCACCCCGTTGAACACCATACTGACCACCAGCAGGAATTTATCGTAGAGCGAGGGGTAAGTGGGCAGGCCAACCAGGTTTAACAGGATGAAAAAGCCAGCCACCAGGAAATAAATCATCATCACGACGATCCAGCTCACAGAAAGAATATTTTTTCGTTTCCATCGCTGTCTCATTATGCAATCGTGATGACCACTTTGCCGCGGGCGTGTTCCTTTTCCAGGTAGCGGAAGGCGGCGGGGGTTTCGCTGAGCGGGAAGGTTATGTCAATCACCGGTTTGAGCTTTCCTGTCTCGATCAACTCCTTCAAAACCAGCAGGTCTTTTCCGCTCGGCAAGGCCAGGTACATCCCGCCGTGCTGGCGCATGATCAGCGAGAGCAAATAGGCTTTGAAGACATAGCTCATGCCGCCATGCCCGCTATTCGGGATGATTTTGCCCTGTGGGGTCAGTGCGCGGCGCAGGTCGGCAAATGAGCGGCTGGCGACGTTATCTAGGATCAGGTCGTAGCGCTGGCCGTTGGCGGTGAAATCTTCGTGGACGTAGTCAATCACGTGATCGGCACCCAAGGAGCGCACCAGCTCCACATTCCGCGTACTGCACACGCCGGTCACTTCGCCGCCGAGGGCTTTGGCAATCTGCACGGCAAACGTGCCCACGCCGCCCGAAGCACCGTTGATCAGCACCTTTTGGCCTGCTCGTAATTTACCGGCGTCCCGCAGGCCTATCAGGGCGGTGATAGCGGCGGTCGGCACTGCCGCGGCCTGCTCAAAGGTGAGATTGGCGGGCTTGAGCGCCAGTTTGTCCTCGTCCACGCTGACGTATTCGGCCAGTGAGCCGCTGCACGAGGCAAACACATCTTCACCAGGTTTGAACTGCGTCACCTGAGCGCCCACCGCCTCGACCACCCCGGCCATGTCCCAGCCAAGGATGTAATCCTTGGGCCTGGGAAAACCCACGCTCAAGCGGACAAGCCACGGACTGCCGCGCAGCGAAAAAACGTCGCCCGCATTGAGGGAGGCAGCGTGAACACGCACCAGCACTTCGTTTTCTTTGATCGTTGGCTCGGCAATTTCTTTAAGGCTGAGGCCAGCGGGCGAACCGTAGGCATTGAGAACGATTGATTTCATGAGGGTTACTCCTGTTTTGTACAAATTTGATTGACTGCGACCAAAATCAAGCCCGTATCGCGCACTTTTTTGAGCAGGCCATAGAGCGCCGCCTGGTCAGCCATGGGGCCGCGGAGCAGGGTCTCGCCAGCCTGCCAGGAGATGGACAGGCCATCGAACCAACTGCTCCAGCGTTCGGGCAGGCGGCCTTCCAGGCGGATTTCGTAGTAGCGGGGGCTGGCGGGTAGTTGGGTCATGCGCTGATTCTGGTTGCTTGACATGCGCCAACTATACCGGTAAAGCGGTATTACCAGTAGCGACTTAAGTATTGATCAAGAGTACTGTTTGGGGATTAGAGCAAGCCCAACTCGCGGGCGCGGGCGACGGCTTCGGTACGGTTTCGGGCTTGCAGTTTGTCAAAAATGCGCCGGTTATGGCCCTTGACGGTGCTGAGTGCCAGATAGAGCCACTGGCTGATTTCGGTGTTGGAAAGCCCCTGGGCAACGAGGCGCAACACTTCCATCTCACGCTCGGTCAAAGGCTCGAAAATTTCAGATTTTAGATTTACGATATTAGATTGGGCAATGACTTCTGCCGCCGGCAGGAAAGTCTCCAGGAGTTTGTTGACATATCCAAACAAAGGGTGAGTGCTGTTCGCAATCTTCAATCGAAAATCTACAATCAACAATCGCATTTGTTCGCCTTCGTCTATAAAAGTCCTCAGGTAGCCTTGTGGTGCGGCCAGGGTTAGGGCGCGTCCCAGGGCAGTCAGAGTCTGGGGGTGGTTGCCCTGTGCCCGGTACGCAAGCGCCTGGGTCAGCAGGATTTCAAGGACGCTGCCCATCCGGTTCTGCGATTCCGCCAGGGCCAGCAGACGTTCCAGCAAATCGAGGGCCCGCGGATGATCCAGCCGCAGGCGGGCCAGGGTAAGCAGTTCGTACTCGGCCAGGTAGGCGGCTTCATCATCCAGAGAAAGGCCCCGCTCCCGCGCCCAGGCCTCGGCTTTGTCCAGCCGTCCCTGTTTGATGTAGACCCGCGCCTGCCTGGCCTCGACCGGGCGAGTAATCGGGACCGGGTTTTTGACGTAAACCCGCCGGGCGTCATCGAGCAGTTCCAGGGCGTCATCCCACTCTCCAGCGGATTCTTTTAAGCAGGCCTGGGCCAATCTCCAGCGGTGCGGCCAATCCACCAGGGGGGTGTGCTGGCCGAGTTCGGCGGCAGTTTGTAGGGACCGGGCGGCAGATTCATCCTGTCCCAGTTCGTGATCAATCAGGGCCAGGCCCAAATGGTGATGCGCGGTGATTTGTTCGGCTTCGGGACCGCTTTCAGCGGTGCGTTGCAGCGCCTGCTGATAAGTCGTTATGGCTTCGCGCAACCGTCCCAACGCTACCAGCAAATCGGCTTTGGCAAAGGCGCTGGCAACTTCAAAGACCGGGTTGCCCAATTTTCGCATATCGTCCATCCAGGTTTGGATGGCGCGCAGGGAGGCTTCCAGGTCGCCGCTGGCCCAATGGGTGAATTCGAGCATGATGACGGCCTGGGCGCGGCGCAAAACATCCTCGACCGGGATAAGCCGCACGGCTTGTTCGGCATGGTAAATCGTTCCCGCGATGTCCCCGCGCACCTGGGCGTTATAGGCACGGGTCAGGGCAATATCCCCCGGCAAGGGCGTAAAAACGGCCTGGTTGGGCGCTGCGGCCAGGGCGCGTTCGGCGTTTTTTAGATGGGCTTCACTGATTTCTGGCTGACCGGCGTCTGAAAATGCGCGGCCAAGTTGGCAGCATATCAAGGGACGCGAGAGAATCGCCGTATCGGGGAGTTTTTTCACCCAACCGAGCCAGGCTACCGATTGGAAGGTCGCCTCCATGCCCGGCCAGGCAAGTTCGGACAGGCGCGCGGCGCGCTCAAAATCCCCGGCGGCATGGGCATGCTGGAAGGCCTCGGCCAGGTCGCCGTTTTCCTCGTACCACTGGCTGGCGCGCAAATGGAAAGTGGGGAACTCTGGAGGGTTTGCGAGCCGCTGACGAAGCAGGTCACCAAACAGGTGGTGGTAGCGATACCAGCGCCGTTCGTTGTCGAGCGGAACGAGAAACAAGTTGGCACGCTCAAGCTGTTCCAGGGTGGCTTGCCCGGCGCCGGGCGAAAGGTCTAATGTTGCCTCACACAGTGAGCCGGTGAGTCGTCTCAAAATTGAAGTGTGCAGCAGGAAAGCCTGGACTTTTTGCGGTTGCCGTTGGAGGACTTCTTCCAGCAGGTAATCCAACACGAAATGGTGACTGCCGGTGAAGGACTGGATGAAGGCGGCCGTATCTTTTTGTCTCTGCATGGAAAGCGCTGCCAGTTGCAACCCGGCAATCCAGCCTTCGGTGCGGGCTTCGAGTGCGGTCACATCCTTCGCGGAGAGATCCAATCCCATCACGCGGTTGAGAAAGTCGGCGGCCTCGGCAGGAGTGAAACGCAGATCGGGGGCGCGTAGCTCGGTGAGCAGATCGCGGGCGCGCAGGCGGGACAGGGGCAAATTGGGGTCCTCGCGGCTGGCGATAACGAGATGCAGTTGCGGCGGCAGATGGTCAAGCACGAAAGCCAGGTTGGCGTCGATTTCCGGCGAATCGAGGGTGTGGTAGTCGTCAAGGACAAGCGCCAAGCGTTCGGGGTATATGGCGATTTCGTTGAGCAGGTCCGTCAGCAGGCTTTCGGAAGACGGCGGCTGGGGTGTTTGCAGGGCGGCCTGCACAGGTTGACCCAATTCAGGCTGAACGGTTTGCAAAGCCGCGATCAGGTAGCCCAGGAAGCGGAGAGGATCGCTGTCGGTTTCGTCGAGAGAAAGCCAGGCAACGCGGGGGTGCAAATGGTTGAATAGGGAAATCCATTCGCTGAGAAGGGTCGTTTTGCCAAAGCCCGCCGAAGCAGAGATGAGTGACAGTTTGTGGCCCAATGCCAGGCCTTCGTTCAGGTGCGCAACCAAGTGAGGGCGTGAGACCAGGCCCGGTCGGGGCGGCGGAAGGTAGAGTTTGGTGGCGAGAATCAGCGCGGGCATGTAATAATTATACGTGACTTGACGAGGACGACACCAACTGGTTCTGGGGTCTCTATCCTGCAGGAGAATACCGTACCCGCCTGGTGACGCGGGTCCGCATGAAGTACTGCTCGAACTCGCCTGCCGCCCTGTTCAACCTACTGATCGAGTTTGGCGACCTACCAATGATGTGCAAGTGCCTGCTGGGGATCAAGAAACGCGCCGAAAAAATGTCTTCAAAGTGATGTCATAAATCTCTTGACAACTCGCAAAAACATCGTAAAATAAGTGAACATTGTTCACTTACTTTTTCGTATGAAAACCTCCCCACGCGACCGACGCCACGACCTGACCCGCCAGAAAATCCTCGACACCGCCCGCAGCATTCTGCTGACCGAGGGACTGGGCGGCATTTCGATGCGCGCCCTGGCCGAAAAAGCGGACTACTCCCCCGCCGCGCTGTACAAGTATTTCGACAGCAAGGAAGCCATCGTCGAGGCCCTGCGCCAGGAGGCCTGGCAGATGATGGCCGCCTTCGAGCCGGAACCGCCGCCCGCCGGGATGACATCCCTGGCCGACCTGTTCGTGCATTCAGGACGCAGTTATATCCGCTTTGCCAGCCAGTACCCAGAATATTATCAGCTGATTATGAGCACCACCGAAACTGGCCCCGCCAGTTTGGATGAGTTTAAGCAGCACCCCAACTTTGTCGAATTGCTGCGTTTTGTCGAGGCGGCGGTGGCCGCCGACGAATTCGAACTGCCGCAGGGCTACACTCCCATTCATCTGGCGCTGCTCTCGTGGTTCGCCGTGCATGGCATTTCAATGCTCAAATTGACGATGATGAACAAATGCCAGGACGAGTTCGAGGCCATCAGCTTGGAGGTCCTGGAGATGGTCAAGGCCGTCTTTGTCAAGAAATAATATTTTTTTGTCCGTAAGTAAACATTGTTCACTAAACACACACTGATAACAAGGAGGATGCCCCATGAAAAATGATGCCGCTTCCCAGCCCACCCGCCTGGAAGAAGTTTTCACCATCTTGATTGGCCTGCTGACGATGGCCGCCGCGGGGGCCGGGGTGTTCATCCCTGGTTTCTACGACGGCATCGTCGACCCAACGTATGCCACCGGAACCATCACCGCGGATGTCGTTTCGCTGCTTAGCATCCCCCTGTTGGGACTGTGCATCTGGCTGGCGCGGCGCGGCAGCCTGGTCGCCCGCATGGCCTGGATTGCCCTGGTCGTTTATCTCGGTTACGCCTATGCCAACTACGCTTTTGACCGCCTGTACACCGTCTTCTTTCTGGCTTATGTGGCGATTTTTGGCTTGAGTTGCATGGTTATCCTCTTGCTGCTGGCCCGGCTGGATGTCGGCCAACTGGCTGAAGCCACCCGCGCGATGCCCCTGCGCCGCGTCACTTCCGGCTTCCTGGTATTCACCGGGCTGGTGCTGTACGCCATCGAACTGCCCATTATTTTGGGACGCATCCCCGGCGATACGCTCTCCGGCGGGACTCCTTTCATGGTGCTGGATCTGGCCCTGGTCGCCCCGCTCTCCATCCTGACCGGGGTCTGGCTCTGGCGGCGACAGGCTTGGGGCGCGGCCCTGACCGGGATTTTCCTCATCAAAGCCATTACGCTGATGACCAGTTTCCTCGTCGCTGATTACATGGACTGGTTCGCCGGACGGCTTCAGGAACCAATCCCGACCGTTGCCTTTACGTTCATCTACCTGGGCGTCTGTTTCTTCACCTGGAATTACTTCACGGCTTTCGCAAAACGGAGCGGCAAAACGGAGATTGCAAAATGAAAACAAGCGCGATTGTCATCAAACTAACTTACCCCATCCTGGTTTTGGCATTGCTGGCCGCCGGAACGGGCCTCTTCTGGCAAAGGCCGGGCAGCCCCTCCGAAATCATCACCCTGCGCGGAGAAACGTTCGAACTGTTCGGGCGCGGTCTGTACCGCCACGATACCGTCTCCTACGCGGCCCAGGCCATCGGGCAGGATGCCGCCACTTTGCTGGTCGGCCTCCCGCTCTTGTTCGCGGGACTGCTCCTGGCGCGCAAAGGTTCGCTGCGCGGCGAACTGCTGCTAGCCGGCGGCCTGGGGTACATGCTCTACACCTACGCTTCGTATTCCTTCCTTTCGGCCTACAACGAGTTTTTCCTGGTTTATGTGGGGCTGTTCTCACTCAGCCTGTTCGCCTTCATCCTGGCCCTTTCGGGCATGGACACCGAACGGGTGACTCGCAGCGTTTCGGGCGGGATGCCGCGCCGGGGGATTGCCGTCTTCCTGTTGTTCATTGCCGCTTTCCTGAGCCTGGCCTGGCTCGGGCGAATCGTCCCACCGCTGTTGGCTGGAACGCCCCCGCCCGGGCTGGAGGCCTACACCACCCTGGTCATTCAGGCCCTCGACCTGGGCATCATCGTCCCGGCCAGCATCGTCACGGCAGTTTTGCTATGGAAAAAGCAACCCTGGGGCTATACGCTGACCTCGGTATTGCTGGTCAAAGCCATGATGATGGGCGTAGCCCTGATTGCGATGATCATCGGCATGGCTTTGGCAGGGGTAGATGTTGGCGCGGTTGAATCGGTGATCTTTACAGGGATTGCCCTGTCAGCAATTGCCTTCACCACGCTGCTATTTCGAAATATCGCCGAATAGACCTACCAACAACGAAAATTCCACTTGACGGTCTTTTAGTTTTATATTACTATTAGATATATAACTAAAGGATAATCTAATGGAATTTGTGATTCTGGGACTGCTCGCCCTGCGAGCGATGACGGTGTACGAAATCAACAAGGCGCTCGAGCGAGGCGTCTCGTTGTTCTATAGCGCCAGTTTCGGCAGCATCAACGCTGCGATTGGCAGGCTGCTCGAAAAAGGATTGATTTCCGGGCTGGAAAAGGTCGAAAACGGGCGCAACAAAAAGATCTTTCACCTGACACCTTCGGGACGGGAAGCCTTCCACGACTGGCTCAACTCTGACATTGAAGCCGAGAAAGTCAAAGACCCGGGATTGACCCGCCTGTACTTTATGGGCTTTACTTCTGCTGCCGAACGCATCCGCGTACTGGAAGCGCATCTGGAAAAACTGCGCCAAACTTTGGGCGCGTTGGATATCATCTACCAACAATCTGTGAATATTGACATGCCATCCAGACTGGAGGATGTGCGCCGCTTCCAGATGTTCACACTGGATTATGGCCGCGCTTTCTACACCTTCAACATCGCCTGGTACCAAAACCTGCTCGAAACCCTCAAAAAGGACATATCATGACCCACCTGCAAGAACGACTATTGCAAAAACAAACCTACAGCCTGTACTATTACACCCAGGGCGACCCATCCAACGACGCGATTGTCTTCATTCACCCGGCCTATAGCGACCACACCTGCTTCCATCACCAGGTGGATGTTTTCGCCAGGGACTACCACGTTATCTGCGTGGATATGCTGGGACACGGCAAATCACAGGTCAAGGGCGGCAGCGTCACCATCGAAAAAACCGTTGACCTGATTGCAGAAATCCTTGCAGCCGAAGGCCACGCTCAGGCCCACCTGGTTGGGGTCTCGTTGGGTTCACTGATCGCACAGGCGGTAGCGTACCGCTTCCCGCAGCGGGTCAAAAGCATCACCGTCACCGGCGGCTACAGCATTTTTGGGAATAACTCGGCCATCACCAAAGCCCAAAACCGCGAAATCGTCAAAGCCTTTTTCCTGATGATATTCAATATGGACGGTTTCCGGCGTTACGTGGTCGAGAATACCAACGTGGTCGAGGCCGAGCGGGAGGTTTTCTACCGCGCCATGCAAAAATTCACGCGCCGCTCGCTGCCGGTCATGTCTGGTATGGGCAAAATCCTGGACAAATTCCCCCGGACGCTCTCCCAACCCCTGCTGATTGTAATCGGCGAACACGACCTGCCAATCCTGCTGAGCAATGCCCAAGATTGGCAGAATCGTGAGCCGAATGCGCGCTTGGCGATTATCCCCGCCGCCGGTCACTGCGCCAACATGGACATCCCGGCGGAGTTCAACCGAGTCTTGGCGGAATTCATCGGCTTGCATGAAAGCGGAGGATGAGTTCGCATGCCAGCGGCCTACATTTCTGCTTTCCTGAACCGCCAGACCATCAACAAGTAAAAACTAAACGCATAGGCCAGCAGAATTGTAATGAGCATCCAGGTCGATTCAAGCTCCAACCGGCGAATCAGGATGGGGCTTGAAGCCATTCAAACTATGGATGCAGGCGTCAAATACATAGCCTGTGCGCGTCCAACTGGTGCATTGTCTGCCAGGGAGTGAATGGGCTTCAAAAATGGTGGTCTTAATGCCATTTGCTCGTCCATAAATTCCAGCGGCTAAATCGCCCATGCCATTGATACTGATGAGAATTGTGTTCGTGTCACTTACTTTTCACAAATCAACCCAACTTCAGTTGTGCCTGTTTTGGCTGGATAATCGCGCCATGCTGTCGAACAGCCTGCCAACCAGTTTGAACCAAAGCCCCAGCCGCACCGGGTAGTAATAATCCGACTCGAACCAGCCTTTTTCGCTGTAATAGCGATAGTCGCGGTCGCGGTCGGTCAGTTCCAGGCTGATGCTGGTACGCCCCATGCGAAAAGCCATCAACCGAAACGGGGACGGGATTGGGAAGGCTGGGCGGGTCAATCGGGTGTAGAACTGCTTGGCCTTGCGCGTCAGCACGATATCTATCTTTTGTTTTTCGGCGTCGGTCATCGGCTGCAGGGCGGTAATACAAACACCCTTCACTGTATTAAAGCCCAGACCGCCGCCAACAAAATCCAGGTATTTGACGATTTCCTGACCGCCATAAATGCCTTGCATCACAATGCTGGTAAAGGTTTTGCCGAAGAACTGCGGGCGATGCAGGGCATATCCCAGCCGCTCCAGCAAAATTTTCAACGGCGCCGCCACCTGGAAAGCGTAATTGGGCGTGGCAAAAATCACCCCGTCGGCGGCATTCAACTTCTGGAGCAAGACATCCCGGTCGTCTTCCAGGGGGCAAAATTCTTCGCCCCTTAAAAAACAGACCTGGCAGCCCCGGCAGGTCTCCACCCGATACTCACTCAATGTGATGATTTCGGTTTCGACATTCCCGAAGGTTACCAGCTTGCTCAGGAATTGGCGGATGACGTAATCGGTGCCTTTTTTACGGGCGCTGGCAACCAGCGCAATCACTTTTTTCATTGTTCACCTTGCTTTCCGCCCAAAAGGCGTAACAGCGCTTCGCGAATGACATCATCGGGAATGTCCCGCCATTCGCGTGGATACATCAACATCAGCCCATTGATGAAGGAAAAGAAAAAGGTGGTCAGCAGGTTGGGGTCAATCCCCAAGAGGAAACTGCCATCCGCCTGCCCCTGGGCGAAGATAGCGTTCAAGGCCTGGTGATAACCCGAACCAATCTGCTCGGTGGAGATGCCGAACTCGGCGAATTTCCCCGTCCCGCCCTGGCCGAGAAAGGTGAGCATGATCATCACGAATTCATCCCCACCCGGCTCCCTGGTTAGCGCCAGGAAAGCCCCCAGGAAGCGGTCGAACTTTTCCAACCCGCTGCCTGCGCTGGTGGCGGCCTCGGCCATCGTCGCGCCAATTGCCTGGAAGCCCTCCACCAGCACGGCCTGGAAAATGGCTTTTTTGGAGGGGAAGTGCCAGTAGAGGTTGCCCTGACTCATCCCGGCCTGTTTGGCAATCTGCGAGACATTACAGCCATCGAAGCCCCGCTCGGCAAACAGGCGGCGTGCAGTGGCAATGATCTTGGCCCGGCTCTCGGCGCGGATTTGTTCGGTCTGGATTTTGGTGCGTGGCATCTGATTTTCCTTTCTAATGACTAAAAAGTCAGTCATTGATAGGTGGATTCTACCAACGACTGACTTTTTAGTCAATAGTAAATATTTAATTCAGAATGATTATTGATACAAGCAAAGGGTTTCGTGCGAACGCATTCTCCCGGTAAGTCAGTCTATGTGGTCAACCGACGAAATCAATCCTCGCAAAAACAGCCCAAACGGAGCGAAAACAACCAATCCCATCGCCAGGATGACAACGAAATCCACCAACGAAAAGGGGACGCCCGCCACGAATGGCTGCAAGATGAAAAAAGTGAGCAGGCCGACGAATAACATGCTGGCCTGGAAGAGCAGTCCCGCCGCGCTAACATAACCAAGCGGTTGTTTGCGCCACAGGTACAGGCCGCCGAGAATCCAGAAGGGTGTGGTCAACCCGTCAGCGACCAGGACGCCAAATTCAGCCATGCCGGCCGCGCCATCGAAGAACTCGCCCACCGCACGCAGGAAGAACAGGGCGCCGAATCCCATCAAGACGCCCGCGCCAAACCGTTCCTCCACACGGCCTTGCAGCCGCGCCTGCACCATCGCCCCGTCCAGGCTGGAGATCAGTAAGAAGATTGCAACCGCGCTGAGAATCGCCAACCCCAGGTGGATGAAAAAAGGCCAGGTGAGCGGCATGGCGGCCGCATAAGCAATGGCGTTATAGGTCACATAGAACAGCGCGCCGGGCAGCCCCAGCAACCCGGGTAATTGCCCGCGGCGGGCGAGCCACAGGGTGCCCAATAACACGGGCAGGCCAATCACCAGGTTGACCGCATCATTGGCGATAAAAGATTGACGTATGTCATTGGTCGGGTACATTGACATCGGAAAGAGCAGCCCGGCCAACGAGAGCCCAGTCGTCAACCCGGCAATAACCAGGGAAAGGATAAAAGCCGGAGAAAGACGGCGGGATTGGAAAGTATGCGGCGGGTTCATGGGTTGGGACCTATTCCT
This sequence comes from Anaerolineales bacterium, assembly GCA_046484545.1. GTDB lineage: Bacteria > Chloroflexota > Anaerolineae > Anaerolineales > Villigracilaceae > UBA8950. The sequence goes on along the minus strand of JAWOIR010000100.1, from coordinate 28,703 downwards.
TCGCCAGTTGGAACAATCGCCGGGCGACCATGCTGTACCAGACCAGGCTGGCAATCCCGCCAATCATGGCGAAAATCATGGCGGCCTCGAACAGGGCCGGGACGAAATCAGATAGGATTTCAAAGACCAGCAGGAAGCCAAACGCCACCATCCCCACATAAGCGGCAGCCCGGCTGAATACCTCTCCGCGCAGCATTACCCAGGCCATCAGCAAACTGGCAATCAGGCTCAGGGAAAAAGCCAGGAAAGTGCCAGGCGTATGGCTCTCTCCGACGGCCAGCATGGCTTCGCCCGCAGCGACCAGGGCGGCGCGTTGGGCCTCATCGGTGGCGTCAGCGTAGCGATTGCTGAGAGCCAGCATGGAAAAACAGCGGTTGGTGGCGAAGAAAACCGCCCCGCCAATGGCAGAAATGACCAGCGACAACCCTGCCCAGCCGGGATTGACCTTGCGATGCGCGGCAAACAGTGCAAAAGAGAGCAGCAGCCCGAAAGTGGTCAGGAAAATGTTGATCAGGCCCAGGTTTCGCAATTCGAGCAGCGGGTTGGCCTGCAAGCGCTCGAACCAGAGCAGAACGGTGAGCAGTTCAGGAGAAACGCGCTCGCCGCCGGGGAGAAACGTAATTAGGATTTCCAGCACGGCGAACAAGACCGAGAGCAGCGCGGCAGCCGCGCCAAGCCGGTAGATGCTTTTCCAGTTTGCATCAGACTTTTGAATATCTGTCTTTTCAATCATTATTCGCCTTCCTTTTTCGTCAACCTGCCCGCCCAGTCCGCGGCGCGGTCGAGTTCGCCATCTTTAAGCGGCCCCTGCTCGCCGGTAACGTAGAAGCCCTCGCCCGGCGCGGCCAGTTGACCGCCCTTCTTTTCAAGCGCTTTGGCAATCGTGCCGGCGGCGTAACCGCCCTTGTCCACTATAAAACGCAGGGCTTTGGAGTCAATCGTTTCCAGCACGATGCGCGTGTCGAAGGCGGCCACGCGCACGCCAGCCAGGTGATTTTTCGGCAGCCTGTTGAGCATCTTGCTGATACTCTCCGTCGGGCGGAATCCGCGCGTGGGCGAGCCAACTACCAGCAGGTCGAGACCGCGCAGTTGACCGCCATCTGCCTGACTGACGGGGATGGCCTGTGTTCCAAGCGCCGCCGCGATGGATTGGGCGATTTTTTCGGTGTTGCCAAAAACTGAGCCATAGATTACGAGTGTATTCATTGACTACTACTTCCTTTCGCCAGTTTGAAAAAATCCCGCGCTAGCATGGGGAACCAGGCGAAGTAGAAAATGCCCATGGACATTTGGATAGGCGCAGCGAGGGATGGCGCAAACGGATGCAGGAGGTGCTGCACCAGGTCCAGAGCGTTACCGAGCAGCCCGCTGATGGCAGTCACCTTGCTGAAATCGCGGCTGCGTAGCATGACCAGCGAGATGATGACCCCGCCGCCCTGCAGGAGAATCCCGGTCATGTAGGAACCGGAACTGTACCACCAACCCGCCGCTAAAACTGCTTCACCTGCCGCCAGGAATTGGGCGCGTTGCGCCTCACTAGTTGCGGCGTGGTACAGGTCGCCCAGGTGCAGCAGGGCAAAGGTTGATTCGCCGGAAAAGCTAAGAATCACCCCAATGCCGGTGAACAGCGTGGCAAAAGTCGCCGCGATGGGGCTGACGTGGCGCAGGTTCCACCATAGCGCCGGGAACGTGCCCAGGTACGCGCCGAGCAGGAAAAACATCAGCACCAAGTCGCCCCGCAGCAGGGCAGCCAGTGGATTTTCCTGCTGGATGGTGAAGAATTCGGCAGCGCTGGTAGGCCGCGGGCCAAGCAAAACCGCGGTCACAATTGAAGCCAAAATAGCGGCCAGTTGTATCAGCGCGGAAACCCCGCCGATACGATACAGGCCTTTAATATTGTTTCCAGTCATGACAATTCCTTTCTCAAGCGATACTTCGTCAGTCTCATCATACCCTCCAGGCCAGCCAGCGGCTATGACCTTTGCTGCACAAAATATGACGCTTTACGCAGGCTTTGAGACCGCCCGGGCAATTTTGAACAAATAGTGCGCCATGAGGAGACACCAGGGAACACTGCCGATGGTATTTATGAATATGAAAAGCAGGCCAACAGCGGGCAGGAAAAATCCCAGCCCGATGGCGCTGATGACAATGCCGAGCCAGGCAGTCGCTTTGCTGAAGAAACGGGTTCGCAGCATCAGAGAGCTATTGAGCAGCCCGGCTGTCATGAGGAAAGCCGTTTGCATTGCCCAAGCAGTGCCATCCAACTGGGCGCGTAGCACTTCCCCGGCGGCCAGGAGGCGCATTTTTTCGGCAGCGTCAGTTGCTGCGGCATATTGGTCGCTGAGCATCACCAGTTCAACCAGCGGGCGGCAGATGATGATCAAGCCTACCCCCAGAAGGTTCAGCGCCAGGGCCACCAGCGCCACCGATTCGTCCACTTGTCGCAAGGCTGTATATAAAGCCAGGTACAAAAGCATACTGATCGGGCCAATCACCAGCATCGAAACATCGAGCGAGATGAGCGCGCCCAGGCGATCGGTTTGCAGGAGGCTGAAGATGGTCTCAATCGTAGTGGTATTGCCTGTGTACGGCCAGATAAAATAAGCACCGATGGCAAAGACGATTAAAACGGCGATCAGTATGCTGGCAATGCCGCCAAGACGGTAGAGCGTTTTATAGCGCAGATCAAAGGTTGGGGCCTCAATATTTGGGGTCGACATGATTTTCTCCCTTGAAAATAGGTTATTGATTTTCATTCGGCGACGGTGAGCCTATGGCTCATTAACAACTCCTTGCAAGATGTTTTCACTTGTTAACGAAACTACCAGGTGGTTTATTTGGTTTCAAACCATCAAAACTGCGACCAAAATCCCCAGGCTGATCAGCAGCCCTACCCCGCCCTGGTCGGGCAGGTCTTGAAATTTGCCGTTCCAAAAGACCAGGTAGACGGCAGTGGACAAAACTGCCGCGCCCACACCCGCCGCGCGCCCCCAACCCTGCCCCAGGAACAGCCCCAGCGCTCCTACAAAAAAGGCAAGGGCGGTCAGCGCCAGAAAAACAGCCGCCAGACTGCGGATGGTTTCGTCGCCAAGAAGCCGGGAGGAAGCCCAGGCCCCATCCGGCCAAGTCAGGTCGGGGCGCAGTTCAAACCAGCGCGCCGCTTGCCCGGCATAGAGCAGGTGAACCAGCGCGTGCAGGATGAACAAAATGCCTAATAAAACCGTCATGCGCACACCTCCCTAAAGTTTCTTGCGATTGCAGAAGCCGCGCCCAGCACCGGCAGGCCAATATCGAAAACGAGAAACAGCAGTCCGCCAACCGAAAGCATGGCCGGGCCGAAGAAATGCCCCAGAAGCCAACTGCCCGGCAGCCAGAGCGCCAGCAAAACCAGCGGCCAGGGCCAGAGCGCGGCCAGGAATGCCAGGCGGGGCAGCCGCGCGGGAGAGCGTCCCAGGCTGCCGGCTACGGCCGCCACCAGCCCGATAAAGACCGGCACAAACCCGCCGCCGACCAACAGCGCCAGCAAGGCCAACGCCCCCAAACCAAGCCCGCCGCGCCTGCGCCCGATAAAGGCGAGCGCCCAGACAGCAATCGCCAAACCGGCCAACACGGCGGCCACCCCGGTGACAAGCAGGTTGGGAATCAACGTCAGAGCCGGAAAGCAGGCATGCCAGACCGCATCTGCCTGGCAGGGTGGACCAATGGCATTGAACAACAAGCCGGGTGGGGCATGGCTGCCTTGTAAAATCTCGAAAATGCCGTGCTGCATGGCAATCAGTCCGGCGTAGCTGCCGAGGAAACCCGTCGTAATGCACACTGCGTCTTTTTCAGCCAGGCGCGGCAGCAGCATTCCGACCTGTTCCCGGTACGCGGCATACGCTTCTCCAAACAGCCTTTCCAAAATGTACTTTTCCTCAATCCGCGCTTGCGCATAAATCATTCCGGCGATGAGGGGCAGCCAGCCTAGCGCATACCACGCCCCCCAGGCCAGAAACCAGCCCAGCAGCATGACCAGCCCGGCCGTGTATTGCGGGTGTCGCACCCAGGCATACGGGCCGCTGTCCACCAGTTTCGCCACGCTGTCCATGGCCGTGGTCGTGCCTTGCCTTTGCAGGTAAACCATTGGGTAGATGCGCCCCACCAGCCCAATCACGGCCAACGGGATACCCAGCCCGTAATTGATGATGGGAACATAAAAAACAGGCTGTTCGAAAAAGGGCAGCGCCAGGGCAACGAAGCCTAGCAATGCGCCAAGAGCCACAAAAACCTTCTGCAGAAGCGCCTTTTCACGGATGCCGGAGCGGGTCAGAAACAGAGAAAGCACAAGCAGCAGCATGGAAGTAGCCGGGAACAACCACCAAATTGTCGGAAAATGGATCATTGGGCCTGCTCCATGTTCGGGTTGGATGCGCCGAGAAAGCACACAATTTCCCGGGCGGCAACGGCCGGGCCGTCCACCTGGTCTTGGATGGCTTTCAGGCGCAGCATATTCTGGCGCAGGCCGGTGTCGCGCAGCAGGCGTTCCAGGGCGCGGCCCAGCGAACGCCGGTTGAGGTCCCATTTCGAGAGCATCAGGCCCGCATTCTGACGCGTAACCAGCGAGAGATTGCCGGTCTGTTCCAGGTGCATGGGAATGCCGACCAGCGGCGTCCCGGAATGAATGGCCGTTTGCACCGTCCCGGCCCCGCCGTGCGTGATGGCGATATCGGCCAGCGGGTTGACAAGATGGGCCGGAACATGCGGTGTGAGCAGGACCCGCCCTGCCTCGCTGCCACCCAACCCCGGCAGGACGGTGGTGGTGGTAATGACGGATTGAATCTCCAGGTTGTTGGCAATCTCGATAACTTCCCCCAACACCCGCGGCGAACCCGAGACACCCATGGCGCAGTATAGCTTGAGGTGCGGGGTGTCGAAATGGGTGCGAACGGCTTCGGGGACATCCCCCGGCAGGCGGGCGAAACACGGGCCGCCGTAGCGGTAGACGGGCGGGCGATGAAAGCATTGCGGGTGTCTGGGACGGTAGGTGTGCAATTCATCGGGCGGGATGCCCAGAATTTCGGGCGCGTCCATCACCAGGGTCAGGTCGCCGGCCATCAGGTCTAGCGTGCTCTTCCATTGCGGTAGCCCCAGCGATTCCGCTGCGCGGTTGAAGGGAGCCAGCCAGATTTTTGCCCGCGACAACCACCAGTTGACCAGCCAGTTCAAGGGCAGGCGGCGCGCTGCGCCGAACAGCGAGGGCTGGAAGACGCCCATCTTGCGGTCGAAAAAAGGCGCAATGAACGGGCCGGGCTGTTGAACCAGGATGGGAATACCCACCAGCGGCGCGGAGAGATACGAAGGCAGGTTCCAGCCAATCAGCACGGCATCGGCGCGTGCCTGGCGGAAGGCGTCGGCTTCGGCAGGGACATAGGCTTGCAGTTCGTCATCAGTAAAGAAACTATCCCGGAATGGGTTGCCTTTCTCACCGCGATTGAAGGCCATGTACTCGGCAGCGCGTTGAGGCGACATTTCCGGTGTGACGGCCACGACCTCGAAGCCCGCCTCTTGAGCGACGTACTCGTAATTCCCGCCATGACTGAAGAAGACGACTTCCTGCCCCAACCGGCGCAGGGCCAGCCCCATCTCAACCAGGCGCGAGACTTCAGAGAGATAGTAAAAATGCGGGAAGCAGATAATTTTCATGCAGATGACTTTACGAGCAGGAGAATTAGCCCCAAACTAGCCGTCAACACCATCGAAGCGATGCAATGAATGGTCAGCATCAGGCCGTAATCCAGTTTTTCTGCGCTCATCAAGGCCCCACTGGCGAACAGGGCGACCACGCACAGGGCTAAAACAGCCAGCAATACAACCAGTTGCCAGTCAAGAGCGTGAAGGGTTTTCGAGAATTGGATGCCCAAGATCACAACGCAACCCAGCGCAATCAATTTATGGATGTTGAACAGCAAGCCACTGTAGGGCTTCCCGGCATGGCTCAACCAGAAGCCAAAAACCAGGGTCAGCGCAAATAAAATCCCGGGAAGGGTAAACTTCGCTAGCGTTTCCATGGAGATACTCCTCTCACTGGGTCGCATCATGAGCGTAGGCGGTATAAACAGCCAGTGGCAGCGAGGTCAAAATGACCAGCAGGCTGACGTACATGATGCTTTGTAAAATATCGTTGAAGAAATGACCAACGGGGAACTGTCCCAGCGTCCAGACGACGAAAATTACCAGCGACCAGGGCCACAGTTTGGCAGCAAACCGGGTGAGCGTGCCGGCCCGGCCCGACAAGGGGCGGTTAATCTGCGTCCCCGCCAGGCCGCCGACGAAAGCGATGATGGGCGGGAAGAAGCCGCCGCCAAAGAGCAGCAGCAAGACCGAGAGCGCTATCTGGATCCATCCACCGTGCCTGCGCTGCACAAACCAGCCGGCCCACACCATCAGCGCCAGGCTGAGCAGCATGGCCAGGATACCGGTGATTAAAAAATTGGGAATAATACTCATCGCCGGTTCGCAATTGTGCCAGATTTCCTCGGGAACACAAGGCGGTCCCCACGAGGGGAAAGCCAAACCTGGCGTGGAGGAGTTGCCCTGTAAGAACTCAAAATAGCCGTGTTCAAAACCGGCAATACCGGCGACAACGCCCAACCAGCTAGCAACAGTTTTGGTTGCTTTGCGCATCCTCTACTCCTTCGAATATTTCCACAAAACCCAGGCAACCAGAAAATGCCAGAGCATCCAGAACAGCCCGGCAGCGGCCAGCAGCAGGTAAACCGGCGCAACGGCTGTCAAGGGAAAAACCAGGCAATAAACCAGGTCGCAGCCGCTGGCAAGCAAGCCGAGAATGGCCGTTGCGCGATGGGAGGGCAGCAGCAGAACCGAAAACAGCAGTCCCGCAAGGGCAACCAACAACAAACCGACCAGCGCGCCGGTGCTGGGGATGGCCGCCAGCGGGTCATTGCCCGCCAGAATGGACTGCCCGGCGGACAGCAGGTCGGTTTTTTGCGCGGCGGAGGTCGCCGCGGCGTAGCGTTGGCTGAGCGAGAACATGGTCAGCGAGATGTTTGAGGAAAGGTTGATTGTGACGCCCACCAATCCGCCGGTGAGGGCCAAGGCCGTCAGGCTTTTGTTCACCAGCCACAGCCGCGCCGCCAGGGCTAGAAACACGATTCCCACCAGGAAGTAATTCGTCAGGTCGAACACAGCCAGAAAGGACAGCCCCACGAACGGGTTGGTCTGCAGCAGGCTGAACCAATCCGCCGCGTTGGTTGGAAGCGCCTCAATGCCGGTAAACAGCGACACCTCAGCGCCAATGTTGCGCCGAAAGAGGAGGGCGGCAGTCAAGGCGGCGATTGCGCCGGTCTGGTAGAGAGATTTCCAGGATGTTTCACGGATTGTTGTGGATTTCATTTGGCCTGCCTTCGCTTGGCGGTAAGGTGTCGAAATATCTGCGCAGTGTTGTACCCATCATTTAATTCAGGGCGATAATGACAGGTACAAGCAAAAGAGCCGCAACGATCACCCGGATAAAAGCCAGGTGCAGCAGGGGCTTTACCGGGAAAACCTGCGTTTTTTCCAGCGCAGCCCATTTGTGAATGTCAACGCCCAGGCCGGCAATCTCGACGGCCATTTTGAGCATATCCCGGCGGCTGCGATAGCGCACCATACCGACCTGATCCCAATCATCGGCCGAACCGGGGTGGAGGAAAAGTCCTTGAACCTGGCCGAGAAAAACGGGGTGGCCGCCGTGTTTGAGCAGCAGCGGGATGATTGCCTGACTGTAACGGGCATTGGCCGCCATTGGGTCATCATTGAAAGGGCTTTCGGCCGGGTAAAGTGCTTTTTGGCGGAACTTCATCAGGTTGACCATGTAGAATTCACGCCCATCGTCGCTTTTTGCCAGATCGCGAAATTGCTGAAAAAGGGGGGGCTCGCCTTCCTGCGACTGTTTCCCGCCTTGACGCTTGATCTCGACCAGCAAGGATTCCACTTCCGCCGGGGTCAGCGGATTGCTCCTGCCACCATACCAGAACAAGAATGCAAGATACAGCATAACAAAGACAATGAGAAGTACGATAGACGCGTCTGACATTCAGATACCTTATTTCCCTTTTCCAAAAATATTCTCAAAAATGGGCGTTTTTTCATTGGGCCTCGCTTGTTTGGCGGTAGGCGCTCCACAACGACAGGCCCAACATCAACGCAGCCAGCGGCAGGAAGAGTTGGTTGCCAAGCGCACCGGGCGGGGTGTGGACAAAAGTCACCGGTTTCATTGCGCCGACCAGTTCACGCAGCAGCACTTCCACGATCAGCATCAACCACATGAACGGAATCAGCGACCGGTAGCGCACCACCACCAGCAGCTGGATAATGGCCATCAGCAACTGCGAGCTGCCCCACAGGGCAAAGGCAAAGATGATGCCATCCGCACCCGCCACCGAAAGATCCATCCCGGCAATGGAGCCTGCACCGCCATCCGGGGAGAGCAGGTGGATGAAGCTGCGCACCGTGCTGAGCACCGTATACAGCGCAAAAATGTAGAAGGGCAGTTTCCAGCCGCGAAAGGTGTTGTCAATTTTGGCGGGTAGCAGGATTTCAATGAGTTTTTTCATTGTTTTATTTCCTGGCGTTTTATGTCCAATTCTGATTTTGTGTTTTTTTGTATAAAAGCGCTTTCCAGCGCCGCTGGCGGTGACGATAAAACAGGTGGGCAAAGGCCCATATAAACCCGGTTAGCAGCCCGGCCTGGATTTCGATTTCATCGGTATAGTGCAGTTTGCCATTCTCCAGCGGGTGAAACCGGATGGTGTGATTCCAGACCGGCGAGAGCGCGCCGCTTTCCTTACTCTCGATCAGGTTGGCCTCCCGGTCTATGCTGGCAAGCGTGATGCGATGTTCACCAGCAGGCAGGAAACCGAACAGGGACAGCCGCAAGGCATAGGTTTTACCCACAACCCATTCACCGTCGAGTTCGCCGGGAACCAGCGGCTCGAAATGCAGCAGCGGCGCGGCCACAAAGCGCAGCGAAGCCGGGCGGCTGATTTCATCCCAGAGGTGTTCAGCCGTACAATCAAATGTGGTGGAAATCCGAGCAAGCATCCGTCAATTCCTCTTTACACAGTCAAAGCTACGGTACGTGCGGCGCAAGTTTATCGAAATCCTTGCGCTGGATGTAATGGTAGGCCAGGAGCCGGCCATCCAAGACGATGCCAAAAACGCCATAGGGACTGGGCGAGTTCTCCTGCAGCGCTTGCGCCGACTGGAAGGTCACAACCTGGGAAGGGATGCCTTTTTCCGCTGCCAATTCCAGGGCAATCGTCGTGGCATCCTCGACATAAGGACACTGCGGCGTGCGGATGACCGTCAGTCCTGCGCCGAAACGGGCCTGGCGAGCTTCCCAATCTGCGGGAAAGGCCGGCAGCGGAGCATTGTCAAAACGCTGCACCAGCAGGCTAAAGGAGGGCGGCGCCTGCGCGACCTCCACAAAGCCGTTCTTCAGGAAGATGTCCTTCTTTGCCAGCCACACGCCGTCGCTGGCGACCATTACCACACCATGTTTTCCCTGGGTGCGCGCGTCATCTTGGCATATCTGAAGCAACCGCGGTCCATAGCCCTTCCCTTTGCCTTTACCCACCACCCATAAACAGTGGATGACCAGGTAACCAGGGGCGTGAACCGCCCGCCAGGCATACTCACTGGGAATGTATTCGATGAAGCCTACGGTGCGCCCGCCGATTTCGTGAACCATGTGCAGCTTTAGCCCCTCAGCAAAGCGCGCCGCCAGCCACTCGCGCTTCTGAGTGTAACCGGGCGCTTTGCGCTTGCTCATGTAGCAGAAAAAGCCCTGCTTGTCTAAACTGTCGGCGTTCACAGTGATGAGTTCGTAAGTCTCGTTCATTTCTTACCCTCCTCGCGTCATTTCCCACATGGGAAGGTTAATGATAGGAAGCACGATCTTTTTGATAACGGTAAACCCGAAATATTCGTACATGCTGACATTGCTTTCGGTTTCCGTTTCCAGATAGAGCGAAACGCCGGTCTGCTCACTTTTTTCAATGAGGGCGCGCAGCAGTTTACCGGCAAATCCTTGCCCCTGAAAGGCCGAAGCCACGCCAATGATTTGGAAATAGATGTAAGATTTTCCGCTCATGTTCTCTCTGCGGTCCGTTTCAATAGGCCTGAAGATGGGCTGCATTTTTCTGGCGATTCGTGCGCCGATTTTCATCCCCGACCAAAACGCCCCGCTGTGCAGAATGCGCCAAAAGGTCATATCGGCTAGCATACCCGGCGCCCAGGCGGCGACGCCTTCCAGAGCTTCAGAGGGCGCATAGACCTCGCCGTATTTCAGGTTATAGCGGACGGGCGTCTCGAAGGCATACGCTCTTTGCGCCGGCGTGGCGTCGTCAAAAACCGCGTTCCATACCGGGTCGTGTTGGAAAGCGTCGGTCAACACGATAGCGGCCCGGTGAATGTCTTTTTTCTGTACCCGATACAAGTTGTCTAGCTTTTTTGCCATAATGCTACACACCTCATTATATTATTTGTCTCGTAAAAACGCGAGAACGTCCCGGCGGAACTGCTTGCCGCCAGCCGGATGGCCTATTTTCTCGTAAAGACAGAGTTTGGCGTTGGGGATGCCATCCGCCGTCTCGCGGAACAACGCGGGGCTGTAGAAAAAGTCGTTCATGCCACCGGTCACCAGTGTGGGCGCAACGATCTCCGCCAGGCGATTTTTGAAGGCAAACTTGTCTTCGGCCTCGACGGTGACGACTAAATCGGTGGGGTTATTGGGTGCGTTCAAAGATAGCAGCCCCGCGCTGAGCCAGACAAGCGGTTGCGCGAGCCATTTTCCCAGACCTGTCTGTGGGTAAATTGTACCCACCAACACAGCCCAGGCTTGCATCCACCGCCCTTGCTGCGCCAGCTGGGCCACTTCCAATTGCAACTGTTTTGCTGTCTCGTTCAATGTGTGTGCGCTGGAATGGATGACCACACGATGCACCAGGTCGGGATGGTCGGCGGCAAATTGTAAAGCTATAGACCCGCCGGTCGAGATGCCCAGCACATCCACCGGCCCACCGAATTCCTCCCGTATCATCACGGCGTAGTCGTCCGCCATGTCGCCCAGCGTATAACCCTGCGGCATCCCTGGCTTGCGGAGCACGCCGTAGAGCGTATAGTCGCTTTCCAAGAACTTGTACATAAACAGCATCCCGAATTGCGGCTTATTCTCAAAAGTCAACCCCGGAAAGATGACCAGCGGGCGCGCCCCCTGGCCCGTCGAGTTGTAGGGTAAGCCGATGCGGAAATGCCCGGACTTTGCAGTTGAATGTGTCATTGTGATCCCCTCACTTGACCGCTTGAGTTTTGACTCCTGACTCTCAATTTAATTTTTCCTCTTCTTGGATAGAGAGTATCTTCGCCCAACCACGAATTTTGTCCCAATTGCGAAAGTCCAGCGTGGGGAAGAAGCGCGCAAGCCAACGGGGTAGCCCCAACGCCACGCCGCGTGAGTCGACTCTACCAGCGAACAGCACCTCGGCCACAGGCGTGACGAAGGCGCGCAATGGGCCGAAGATGGTGTCGCGCGCCGCTGCCAGTGCGGTTTCGTCTTTGGCCAGGCCGCTCAGGCAGACGCTGAAGAATGCCACCGGCGCGCGATTGAGAACCGTCTGATTGCTCTCGACAAAGTCAATGGCCTCGGATAGCCAACGACTCCCGTGGACCGCGCTGCCAATGAGCACAAAGTGGTAATCGTCCACCGGCGGATTTTCGACAACCGGGATCACATCTACCACGAAACCCCGTTCTCCCAAGACCTTGCCAATCTCGATGGCGACTTCTTGGGTTGATCCCGCATAGGTAGCATAAGCGACCAGAACACGATAATTCGTTTGTTTGTCTCCAAAGGCAGTAGGTGAAAGGACAACCGGCGGCGGCTCAGGCGCTGCTGCCGTAATGCCGCAGAGGGTCAGGCCCACCGCAGCTGTCGAAAGGCAGCCGATCTGTAGGAAACGTCGCCGTGAAATTTTGGGGTGATTTTGTTTGACGTTTATGTTCATCATGCATCTCTTCAGGATTACCCAGGCGCTGTCTGGCGTCTCATCCGGCAACAGTCTGCTCGATGTCGTGTGCAAACCCGGCGACGAAAGTGACCAGGAACAATCCCAGCCCGCCGATGAAGATAAACGCCCAGCAGATGTTGAGGATAACTTCCGGGTCGCTCTGACCGGGGAGGTAGCCGGTGATGGCGATGGACAGGCCGATAAAGAGCAGTCCAAGCGCCGTTGCGCCGCGTTTGGTGTGCACGAAGCCCAGTGACCAGACAATCAGCGCCAGGCTGATTGCGATGGCAGCCAGGCCGGTCGAGAGATAGGTGGGCAGCAAGCTAAAGGCTTCCTCCGTGCCATAATGCCACATCCGATTATCTGGCCCGATCGCCTGGATAATCAGCCCTTCGGTGGGCGTGTTTCCTTGTAATATCTCCGGGATGCCATGCGCAAGACCGGCAATTGCCAGAATGATGCTGATGGTGGATACAATGGTTTTTGTTATTCGATTCATCCTATCTCCTTCGCCAGGCGGAAGAAACCCCGCGCCAGCAAAACAAACCATATCGTTCCAACTACCGTGGCTCCAAGCCCACAGATTGCCGCTATCACAAATACCGGGATAATGATACCCAGGGCAAATATGGAGTTAACGATTCCGATGTAAGCAGTTGCTTTACCAAAATTCTTACTTCGTAACATGAGCAGGGAACTGAGCAGAAAGGAAATATTACTGAACAGGCTGAAATTTATCCAGGCGGTCCCGCCAGCCAGGGTAAGCAACGCCTCACCGGCTGCCAGATACTGGCTTCTTGCTGTTTCAGTTGTAGCCGCGGCGTATTGTTCGCTGAGAAAGACCAGTTCAGCGAGGGGTTTTGTGGGAATGAGCAGCGCTATTGCCATCAACCCCAAAACAAGAGCCATTAGCGCATAGGACTCGTTAACCCGCTTGAGCGCAACGTACAAGGCAGTGAAAAGTAATATGTCAACCGGCGCCGTGACCAGCATCATCACATCTAGAGAAAAGAGCGCACCCAGCCTGTCGGTATGCAAGGCTACGAAAATGTCTTCTGTAGATGCGAAGCCGGGGGTATAAGGCCAGATGAAGTAGGCGATGACTGCAAAGGCGACCAACCCTGCAAGCAAGAGGCTGGAAATACCGCCGATGCGGTAGAGGTCTTTCCAGCGCGGTTCGGCAGTGGGGATGGATTGTGCATTCGACATACCATTCTCCTTCGTTAAACACAGTCAAAATATCGTCAGTCTAATCATAGACGAGCCGGGTAAAATTGCCTATGACCTTTCCTGCAATAAACGTGACCGTTGGCGCAAAATCAGGTATCATTACCGCATGATCGCACCCGAACCCATCACCGTCTCAGCCACCGTCCTGTTACAAATGTTCCTGTACCTCGACTCGCTCAAGGTAGATATTGACGCCTTCCTGCGCTCGCTGCATATCGAACCGGAGACAGTGCGCTCGCCGGACGCATACCTCCCGATCGAGACTTACCTGCACATCCAGGATGGGGCGGCAGAGTACGTGAACGACCCGTATTTTGGCCTGCACATGGGCGAGTTTGCGCAACCCGGTAGTTGGTCCATCCTGGGCTACCTGATGATGAACTGCAAGACGCTCGGCGAGGCCTTCGAGAAATCGGGACGTTACCAGCGCATTATAGGCAATATGATTACTGCCCGTATGGAGTTGGGCCTGGGCAAAGTGCGCGTGGTCTATTTCACGCCGCCGCATGCGCCGCAGATGTCGCGGCATTGTTTCGACTCCACCTTTTCGAGCAGTGTGCGTCTGGCGCGGACCCTCTCCGGTTTGCCGCTCAACCCGCTCAAAGTGACCTTCATCTATCCTGAACCCAAATCGCGCGCCGAATACGAGCGCATCTTCAACTGTCCGGTACACTTCGCTAAAAAAGACAATTCGATGACCCTCGATATGCGCATGGGCAGCCTGCCGGTACGCATGGCGAACCCGGCTTTGCTGGAGCATTTCGAGAAATACGCCCAGGATTTCCTGGCCCAGATGGAGCGGAACGACGCCACCACCAAGACCGTGACCAAAATCATCCTGGCGCGGCTGGATGACGAGTCGCTCTCCATCGAGAAGGTCGCCCGCGAGATGTCCGTCAGCGTGCGTACCCTGCAAAAGCGGCTGGAAGCTGAAGGCGTGGTCTTCAGCGACCTCCTGCGCGATATCCGCCAGCGGCTGGCCCGAAAATATCTTCACGAAAACTATTCCGTCGAGCAAATCACCTACCTGCTGGGCTTCTCGGAGCCGAGCGTCTTTCGCAAAGCTTTTAAGAAGTGGATGGGGGTCACGCCAAGAGAGTATCGCCAGGGGATGTATACGGCGGCGAGCCAAATGTAAGGGCAACCTGGGCGCTGTACCAGAGAGCGGTAACATTTCTAGGAGGCTTCCTTATCCTGATTGTTTTATCTTTCATTAATCTTCTGAATTATCGTAGTGAACGGAAAATCTCTCGAAGCCAGGCGATTATGGTCGAGAGAAATATCGAATTCACAATTAATGCCGCAATGCCAAAAACAATTCGTCCTCCGATTGCTGCCTCCCCACTAAATTCCAAGGGGCCAATGGAAGTGGACGAGTGATAAACGACGTTCGGTGCAAAAGCTGTCCAGTTGCATACCACCAACATAAATACCATAACCATTAAAACCAGGAAGGTTCGCAGCCGGAGCGGAATCTGGGAAGGCAACCAGAGCAAGAAACCACCCAATGCCAAACCAAGACCAAGCGATAAGATGATCAGGGGCGGAGCCAGGAATTGCCCGCCTTCATCCACTGGAACAACTCCAAAGAGCGCTCCTATGATGAGTGTGCCCATCATCATCATCACGCTGCCGAAAAGAATGGGGATCCATCTTGGGGTATCGTCCATAGCAAATAATTCCTTAGCGGATAGCTGCGCCCAGGTAGGCGGCTTTGCGGCGCATTATGGAAATTTTCATAGCTGATCTGCCCTCCAAAAGCCCCAGGCGAGCGGAAACATAGCCGCCAGAAAGAGGATTCCGCCAATCATCACGGCCTGCACCGCCAGCCAGGTGAGCAGGACGATTCCTAGGGCCAGCGTCCCCACCCAGGGCCAGTAATGGCCGCTCCGGCGGGCGAGCGCGTCGGCCCAGGGCCAGTTCGGGCAGGCAAACAGGCCAAAAGCCAGGACGAACGGGGCCAGCCCCATCACCAAGAGCAGGAATAGACCCGGCAGGATGGAATCCGGCACTGGGAGGAGTGACAGGATGGTATCCAAGCCGAGCAATGCCCCGGATGGGTCGAGCAGCATGGCGATGCCGCCATATAAACTGCCAAAGGCCAGGAAAATCAGCCAGAGGAACAAAATCCAGAGGGGGAAGGGGCGTTTCATTATTTATTCTCTTTGAGTATTTCCCGCGCGATGTACCAGGCGGTGATCATTGCGGTTGGGACGCCGCCGGGGTTGAAGGTGTAATGCCCAACCGGATAGAAGTTCTTGATGGGCAGGTCTTTGGTAAAATTGAAGCGCGGCGCGGATGCGGGATTCCAGTTCCAGCCGGTGGTGGCACCCTGCCAGTTGGAGGTGTAGCGCTCGTAGGTCAGCGGGGAGGCGGCATCTATCACCTCGATATGGGCACGCAGTCCAGGCAGGAATTCCTCCGCTCGGGTGATGAGTTCCCCGGAGACGGCGGCTTTGCGGGCCTGGTAGGCGGCGTCATCGCCCTTGAGTGATTCCCAATCCTCGTAATTATCCAGCCAGCCGACGAACAGGCTGTGTTTGCCCTTTGGGGCAATCGAGGGGTCATCCTTATTCAGCCAGACAACCTGGATAGTTCTCCCATCGGCACAGGAGAAGATAACGTGCGGCTCGTGAAAACGCTGGAAGGCGCGCTCCAGTTCGGGACTGCCGCGCAAACCGATGAAAACAGCAAAGACCGGCTCGGAGGGGCGCGCCCGCTCCAGTTTGGCGAGGGTGGCGGCGGGAAGATGTTGGCTTCCAATAAGATTGAGACAGGTGTGCCGCAAATCGGCAGCGGAAATGACCCAGTCCGAGTCGAGCGTCGTCCCATCTCCCAGCGTGATACCGGTTGCCCGGCCATTTTCCACCCGGATGCGCTTCACCGGTGTCCCCAAGTGAACTTCGCCGCCATGTTCGCGGATGAAGCGGACGAGGGTGTTGGCGAAAGCTTGCATTCCGCCCGCCGGGGCCCAGGTGTCGTCGAAGTACGAAATCCACATACCGAGGGTGTTTTGGGCGGGCATGACCGGGTAGGCCAGTTCATCGAGCATGTGGCGCAGGGCGGAGTCGCGGAAATATCGCTGGTGCAGGCTGCGGTTGGTCTGTCCGCGCGTCTTGAAAGCCGCCCAGGCAAAACCGGGATGCCGTCCAAAGACTTTCAGCAGGGACAGGAAGATGCCGCGCCCGAACATCATCCCGCTCTCAACCAGCTGGCGGAAACCGCCCCCACCGATTTCGACCCAGCGGAAGTAGCGCTGCAAGGTTTCACGCTGGCCGGGGAAGTGTTGCGAGAGCTCGTCCCGCACCTGGCGGGCGTTGCGCAGGGGGACATCGTGTTCGCCCCAACTCATCTGGTGACCGACATGCAGGAATTTGCGCTTTTCGGCCAGCCCCAGTTCCTTGAGAATCGGGAAGACAATCCCATTGGATGTGATGGAGGTCGGCCCGGCAGGGAAGGTGAATCCCTCACGCACGAAGGAGGAGATATAGCCGCCGGGCAGAGTGTGCTGCTCATACACATCCACTTTCAACCCGGCACGCGCCAGGTAGGCGGCTGTTGTCAGTCCGGCCATACCCGCGCCGATGATGGCTGCAGATTTACGCATGCTGTTTGCTCATCCAGGCTTCCAGGTAGCGCCCGGTTTCAATGCCGCCCCAAACCCCAAAAAAGAAAATCAGGAAGGGCAGGATTTTGGTAACCAGGATGAGGCTGGTAAATAAACTACCCAGCGAGAGCAGAATGAGAGCGATGCCAATCAGTAAATGTCCTTTGGTGGCCTGTGGATGTAGTTTCACAAATTTGATTCCTTGTTTGGATTGACTTTAAACACTAGATAAGCCGCGGCAGCCTTCTCGAATTCCTCCAGCGGTGCATCTTTATCTACCGAGACATGCGACCTGGCGCCCGGCGCGATTTGAAGATAGGCTTTGAGCAAAGGCGCACGCTTTTCGATAGGAACATCTTCCAATAACACCTGTTCGACGCGGCCGTGTCGCAGGGTGGCCCTACTACCCGCTGCTCGTAGGTTTCGCACCCAGTTGGACTGCTCGCCCAACATGGATACAAAATAGCGTTCCTCGCCACGTGCCAACATCACCAACGGAAAGGCAATGACTTTGCCCGATTTCCTGCCAACGATTTCCAGCGTGACCAAATAGTTGGGGGCAATTCCCCAGGCGTGCGGTTTAGCCCAAAAGGTGTTCAGCGCTTTAGCGAGCGGGCTTGGGCGACCGCCCGCGTATAGTGATTTTTTCATGAACATGGCTACACCAATCCTTCAATCAAACGCACCGCTTCCGTCACTCCATCCGGCTCGGCGCGGATAGCTGCGCCCAGTTCAGCGGCTTTGTGGCGCATTGCGGGAGACTGCATCGCGCGCAGGGCAGTGGCCATGTTTTCAGCCTTTAATTTGGGGCGCGAGATGGGCTGCGGCCCGACGCCCAATTGCGCTACCTTGCCGCCCCAGATAAACTGGTCAATAATATGCGGGATGACCAGCATGGGGATTCCGGCGCGGAAGCCTGCCGCGGTAGTTCCAAATCCGCCGTGATGGATAAGTCCACTGGACCGCCCCAGCAGCCAATCGTGCGGGATGGAACCGGCGTGGAATATTTTTGGGGGAACAGTCAACTGCTTCATCGGGTCATCCCAGCCCTGGATGATGGCGCGTACACCGGCTTGCTGCACTGCTGCCAGGGTAATCTGCGCGGCCTCGAGGGCATCCTTGCCACTCAGGGCCATTGCCCCCAGGCTGACCACAAAAGGCGGCGCGCCGGCTGCCAGGAAAGCCACGAGATCATCGGGTGGCATCCAGCTTTGCGGCGAAGGTGAAAACCAATAGCCGGTCATGCGGTGGCGCGGTTCCCAGAGGGGGTTGAGAGGGAAGATCAACGGGCTGAGGGGGATCAGGTTCATTGTAGATGAAGTGATCCCTGTCGACCCCATCGCCGGCAGCCCGACCCGTTTACGGATCTGTTCCAACGGCCTGGTCATCATCAATCCCATCCCGGCGCCAGCGAACTTCATGATCGCGCGCTTGATGAAGGAGTCTTTGGGATCTTTGACTGGAATGGCCTGTGGGAACAGCGTCACGCTGACGGTTGGGAGGCCGAGTTTGTCGGCTTCCATGCGCCCGGCGGCGGAGTGCGAGACGATGACCATGTCTGCGCCGCGGCAACGTTCCAACAGACCGGGGTGAGCCTGTTCGAGCATGGCAAAGGAGAAATCCATCACCCGTTTAAAGCCCACCATCCAATGCGGGGCGTTGGCGCGGATTCGGGCCGCCTCATCGCCAATGTCAATATCCGGGCCGATGGGGGCGAAATCCACCCCATAGGATTCGACCAGCCCGCGCATGCAGGGATGCGTGGCAAGTGTGACGCTATGCCCGGCTTTGAGCAGCCCGAGCGCCAAGGCGATGTAGGGCTGCACATCGCCGCGCGTGCCGATGGTGGGCAGGATGATTTTCATGAATCCCCTACCTTCCAGAAGCCCCAGGCGAACGGGAACATGGCCGCCAGGAACAGCAACCCACCAGCCATCACGCCCTGGGTGAGCAGGGCGCTGCCGCTCAATGAGCCAATCGCACCCAGGATGCAGGCAGCGCCGTTGAGCGCCAGCAGCCGGCCTCCCCAGCGCTGCGCGCCGGGATACTTCCACAAGAGCAAGCCAAACAGGATGGAAGGAATACCCAAGACGGCGTAAGCCAGGCCGTTGAAAAAGGCCACCGCTGAAGCAGGCCAGGCTTGCAGCGTCAGGCGCAGCAGCATATCGGCTGCGTCGGCATAGCGCGGGTCGAGGCGCAGCGTCACCAGGGCAGGGACGAGTGTCACCTGCGAGAGATAGGCCGCCAGGTTTAACACACCGTAAATGGGGACAAAAACCAGCCCAACAACCGTCCAATCCGGCGCAGTGGGTTTGAGCCAGGCATACAGCGCGGCAAAGAAGGCGACGGCGGCCAGTGTCAGCAGCGCGGCGTTCAGGTAGGTGGCATAAAACAGCCCATGCAGACGGGAAGCATGGGCAGCCACCTGCTCGAAGGTTTCCAGCGGCCCGGCGGAGGCCATGTCAGCAATCAGCAGGCCCACCCACAGGGCGGTCAGAACCAGGCATGCCAGAGAAAGAAAAACAACAAGTTTGGACATCAGCCTCCTCCTATTTCAACTTAGCGCGCGAACCAGAGCCATCATGAAGAAAAATGGCCTGGCAGGGGTAATCACGTTGAGGGTCCCGGTGAGATAGAGCGAACGCGAGGGGCAGGCGAAGGCAAACGACCCGGTCGAGCCGGAGTGGCCGACGAATTCGGGGAGCGGGGTAATCCAAAAATAGCGCGGCAGATGGAAGTACATCAGCCCATAGCCGTAGCGCAGGGGGAAGAAGATTGAATTCCATTGCGTCATTCGTTCCAGCAATGATTTGTCGAACAGCCGCCCCTCGAAAATGGCGCGCAGGAAAATCATGCACTCAGAAGCCGTGGAGACCAGGCCGCCATCGGAGATGTTGGAGGACAAATACCTGGGGACATTGGCCGGGCGGTTCTTCAAGTAAATTGTTGCCGGGGTTTGGCCGGCGCGCGGCGACTGCCAGGCGAACAGGTAAGTGTGCTGCAAACCAAGCGGCGCGCAGATACTCGCCTCGAAATTGAGAGCCATCGGTTTTTCGGTAATGGCTTCGATGATTTCGCCAAGCAGGCGGTAGTTGAGATTGGAGTAATAGGCCCTGCCGGACGTCCCCGGAGCGAAGTGCGGGGACAGGTTGCGGGTGATCTTGAGTGCTTCGGCGGTGTCTATGGGACGGTCGTGACCGGCCATCAATTCAGCGAGGACGCTTTTCCCACCGCGCGGTTTGTCCGCTTCGAAATCGGCCAGGCCGGAAGTCTGGTTGACCAATTGGTACACTTTGATTTGGCGGCTGTAATCTGTGCTTTTGTAGACGTGAATTCTGTCCAGCATGTCGGCTGGTAAATAGTTCAAGACCGGCGCTTCGAGGTCGAGGCGGTTTTCCGCGTGCAGTTGCAGGATGATGGCGGCGGTGTACATCTTGGTGATGCTAGCGATGAAGTACGGCGTTTCGGGCGTCATCGCTGCGCCCAAATTCGGATCGGCGATGCCAGCTGCGCCGACGAAATCCAGGCTTTTATCATAAGACTGCACCGCCGCGACGATGTTATTCAGGCCGCCTTTGCCAACCTGGGCGTCGAGCAGGGATTGAAGTTTTCTGGTTTTGTCGGTCATGTTTTTACCTTTCATAAACCATATTTTATACTCATTCAATCAACGCCAGCAGGCTAGGCGCAAGGTAACCGCTCAAGGCCAGGATACCGCTCAGGCTGTGCGAGATGGCCGTCCATTTTGCGGAACCTGTTCGGTAGGCGATAAAGCCATAAACCAGGCCGAGAAAGAGTGTGGAAAGCACAAAACCGAGCTGGTTCTCTGCCGGGAAAATTGTTTGCGGGACAAAATGCCACAGGGCGAAACCGATTGCCGGGACAATCACTCCAAGCCAGGGGTTGCCAGGGAAGGCGCGCACATACAGCCCGCGCCAGAGAATCTCTTCACAGCAGCCGTTAACGGTTGCCAGCGGCACGGCGAGCAGGATCAGTGCCAGCGGGGCGCGGATGAATTCCCCGGCGTACATGAAAACGGCAACCAGGGTTACAACCAGCCAGAGCAGCGCAGCGAGCCAGTTTGCCCGGCTGAACAGGGGAGCGCGGTCATGCAAGATGGCGGCAAATTCCGCTTCGCCCAGCAGCGCGCGCGGGACGAGCAGGCACCAGAACAGCCAGTACAAGCCGAAGCCGAGCAGGTAGCCTGCTTCCGCGCCCAGCCAACGGGCAAATATAGTGAAAATCCCGACCATGACCGGCAGGAGCAGGAAGGGCAATCCGAAAAGCAAGACTGTAGTGGAAAATTGGCCTCTCATACTCAAAACCATATCGGCGCGTACCAGACAACCAACCAGCCGATTCCCGCGCCGAAAGCAGCCAGCCATCTCGCCCAGGTGAGGGGACGCGCAAGCAGGGCGATGAGCGCTGCTACAAAGACGCCAAAAGCCGCCACAAAGACGACAAACTCCACATCGGCGACCCACACCGGCTCGACCTGGCCCTCGACTCGGCCCTTGACGCCCTGCAAGATTTTGCGCACCGCGATATGGTCGGCTAGATCAACGAAAAGCGCCATCACAACAGAACCGGGGTCGGTAAGGTGATAACGCCATTGAATCCGGCTGACCAGGCGGGTCTGGCTATCATCGAGGGGGTACAAAGCCCAGGCCAGTACGGCAGGCGAATCATCGTTTCCGCTTGTCCAAACCAGGTACTGGTTGGGTTCAATGGCGTAGAAAACGTGGCTGATAATCAGGCTGATTGGGACTTCGTCTCCCTGCTGGAAATTTTGGAATTCCGGGATAATTTTTTCGGCGCTGCGCAAGCCGTGTTCGCTGCCGATGTTTTCCAAAATATCGTACCCATAGAAACCGGCACAGTTGTGCCCCATTTGCAGCAACCAGGGCCAAATTTCTTCAGGCGTGCCTTGAATAGTAATGGCCCGGGTTGCCAGGAAGTGGGGAGAAGAGACCAGTTCATCGCCCGGCATGGAACGCTGGACTTCGTCTTTGGTTGCGCCGAGGGTCAATTGATAGGGGCGCGCTACAAAGTAATTCAATAGGCCTGTCAAGGCGATGACGATGAAGGCTGCGAAAAGGTTGGTAATTCGATATTTTTGAAGGATTTCAATCTTCGTCATTTTGCTTATTCCTTTCGAAAAAATGACGATCAAAGTGTAAGGTTTTGGATTCCATGCCAGGTGTGCAGAATAATGAACAGCGCGGAGAGAACAGCGTAAGGTGCGGAATGTCCGATCAATGCTATTCCGAGAAACGGCAGTAGCGGGGTCAGGCGTGGGGTGGAGATGCCCGTATACACCTGGCGCGGCGGATCGGCGGCGTTGAAGCGCAGGTAAGCAAAGCCTCCGCCCTGGCCCAATCCCCATAAGAACTCGTTTGACCAATCCCGACCCGAGCGCCACTGCACCAGGTCGCGGATGCCATTGACCGGGCACATGCCATGGCTTGTACGATGAGGGATGTTCAAGACTTTATTCATATTGAACCTTTCCTTAATCGAAAGTCAGGAACCTAGAGCTTCAGGCCATCGAAAATTTAATCACTTCACTGCGCCGAGCCTTTTATTGAATTCCCAAAACAAATACCTTGGAACTTGTTGACAATAACGTACATACTCCTCCCCAAGAGAGGTCCGTAAATGCTCCTCTTCAGTCAGGATCATCCAGTGACCAATCACCCCGTAAAGCACAATCCAAACGATCGCGAACCAGGAAGGCCATTGCACTGCAACCCCGATGACCAAAAGGTACCCTCCCAAGATTTGGGGATTTCTTGTAAACCGATAAGGGCCAGTCCTTATCAAACCTTTCGTTTCAACGCCGAATGCCCGTCGCATTCCAAACCATCCCATCGTGCCAAATGCGAAAAGGAATCCCAATAGAATGATGACCAATCCCAATATTTGTTGTGGAAAAGAGGTTGGCCCTGCTAGCATCCAGGACAAGGCCCACTCGGGTGGGTTGAATAAGTATGGAAAAGCCATCAGCCCAGCAAAGGCAAGCAATTGGAGGGTCGAAGACCAGCCCGTCAGACGTCCGTGCAGACGATAATCACGGCGAACAATCACTCGGAACACCACGTAAGCAACTGCCAGCAGGAAAACGCCACTAAAGAAAACTGCGAAATTTGAATTCGTACCAGCCATTTCTACATCCTTTGATTGGAAACTTGCTCTCTGATCGGACGCAGGATCGCCATTGCTTTTTCCTGGCAGAATTTTCTAAGGTCAGCGCGGGTGAAGCGCAACGGCAGGCCATCGAACAGGGTCATGATGAGGCGGATCATGACCGAGTGGTGTTTCAGGCGCAGCTCGATGAAATCGGCGATACGGATTGGATCGGTGACCGGCTCCGCAACGACATCGAACTCCCGCTCCCGAATTTGAACATGGACATTTGGATTAGCCTGGATATTCTTGAACCAGTCCGCTGCCTGCCCGCGCGCCGAGGCAATGTAGTAGTCACCATCTATTTTTTCGAACTGCAGCGGGGTTACACGCGGCAGACCAGATTTTCGCCCGGTCGAGGTCAGCAGCACGATGCGCGTCGGGCCAAAGCCGCGCTTGTAATTGGCCGCCATGCGGGCATTCAGGGCTTTCATGCGATGGTAGATCGATTTTTCTGGCATCACGTTACTGTAATTCGATATAGCTTTAGTCTTCGGTGGCTTCTCCGGATGCGCGATCAATATCTGACAGCAAATTGGCCAATGCTTCGCCGTAAGCCTCGCCCAGTACCAGAGCGTCTACTCGCTTGCGAGCAGCTTGGCGCTCATCGCGGGTAAATACCAGCGGCAGCAATTGGCATGCTTTAAGCAGGCTGAACAGGGCAATATCTTGCGCCTCTGGTTTTTCGCCCGCCAGTACAATGGCGCGCAGTTTGGATTTCAACCAATATTTCGTCGAGCCATTTACCTGTGGATAGATGACCGATGGAGAAATCCAGGCGAACTTTTTCTTCTCAATCGTGATAATATTGCGTTCTGCCAACCGTTCGGCCGTTTGCTTGAAGAGGGGTTCTTTTGCCAGGTCGTTGACTAAACGTCCCATTTTATGTGGCTTTTTCTTGGCCGCAATCACGGTAAGCGCTCCGTCACAAAGCGGGTCGCCGGTTGGTGTTGCATCTTCAACACGAACACGTTCTTCTTCTGTGACGATTTTGCCCATGATCGCCAATTCGGACAGGATTGCGCCGGCCAGTCCATAGCACAGCTTGTTTTTTACAGATGCAGTAATGGCGCCCTGGTCATCGTCAATTGCCAGGATGAACAATTTTTCTGGAAGTGAAAGCATCACTTGGGGCTGGGAACTCATCTTCTTGGACGGACGGGCTTTGGGTGGTTTTTCAGGGTTTTGATCTGGGGTATCCATATTCTTTCCTTTCTTATCTCATGATTTTCGAATCCGGTCTGTTGCCTTGGGAATGCCACTCTGCACCAGGCGCCAGGCGCCTTGGTGAAATATTTCATACTCGCGAAAGCAACAGAGAATACCTTGCGCTTTCCAAGGATCTGGGTGATCCATTAATTGGAAATGTAAGTGGGGCGCAGTCGAATTGCCAGAATGACCGACATTAGCCAGATGTTGACCGGGAATAACCTTGTCTCCAACAGAAACTTTAATTGAGCCAGTTTGGACATGGGCATAGCCTGCATATCCATCGCAGCTTTCAATGATGATAAAGTTACCCATTAGTGATCGGAGATCCGCTGTCTGCTGTAAATTGAAAGTCCAGGCATTCTTGAGAAGGATGGCTAAATCCCTGGCGAGGTGTACGGGATCCCGCTCAGTCCAGCCATCCTCAGCCCGAACAACCGTCCCGGCTGTCGCAGAGAAGATGGGTTGCCCCCACCCAAAGCAATCCTGCAAACGAACACCGAGAATAAGGTAATGAAGCAGGCCAAGCCGGTAGAAACGAGTGCTTCGCGATTTTGGATCTATTCCAACAAAATCGTAAGCATATCTCTGACCAAGCAAATCGGTCCCGTGGCTTGGGATTTTTGTGCCGGGCGTGTTAGGGGTAATCCATTCACCCCTGAGAGGGAAGTCAATAATTACTGGCGAAGTCACAAGAGACTCCTTGCTGTCGTGACACCTCTAGCCTGCTCCCGAAGAACCGCCGCCAGATGCCCCGCCGCCATCGCCGCCGGTGGCAGCCGAAACGGAAGAATCGGCCGCCAAGATGGCGGCCAGGATGGCGACAAAACTGCTGTCCTCCATGCCGGATTGCAAACTCATCAACCATTCGGGGATGGGGACATTGGCTTGCTTTTGGAAAAATATCGCCCATTCGGTCGCCAAACCCATACCGGCGGCGTAGGGCAGGTAGCGTCCAAATAAATCCGGGGAAGCCTCCGGCTCACGCCCGCGCGTGATGTTGCGCAAATAACCGGCAAAACTGTTCCAGGCGGAGACCTGTTGGGCGCCTTCATCGGAAAGCGAAGAGATCAACGCCGCAACCATCAATCCCAGAATGCCAACCCCACAGGCTGCCACGCCAACACCCAGCAAGATGGCCCCAACAATCAACACCGCAGGCTGCGTTTCAGATAAGAAGTTGGCGATCAAAAAGCCCACACCCATTGCGGCAAGCCCCAAGACCAATCCCAATAAGGATGCAACCAGGAAGCGCCCGCGCCGGCTGCTACGCTCGGCATCGCGCCAGCCCGCCGTGGTCAACTCCTGATCCAACGCCTGGCTGAATTGGCCGTTGTAAGCCAGAGAGGCAATCTCGCTCAAGGCCACGCGTTCGTTCCTGGCTTTATGGAAGAGCGCATCCAGGAAGACCTGTTCGTGGGGCTGCAGGCGCTCGCTGGTTGGCTGGCGGATCACCTCAAACGTGCGGCTGCCCCATTTCTTCGGACCCTCTTCAATGCGCAGCACACCTCGCCGCGCCAGGTCGAACAAGGTTCCCAGGAAAGGAACACCGCTGCCGGTCAATTTCGCAGCCAGGGCGGGGGGGATGGCGCGCGGCGGCGCAGATAGGCTCTGGTAAACATTGTTCTGAAAGATGGCTGTTTCGCGGCGGAAACTTCTCCCGGCCACGATCACCCCCACTACACCCAGGAGAGTGGTCAAGGCTGCTGCACCCAAGCCAAAGGGGATGCCCATTGTGGTGCGCTGCGCCAGCGCCTGGCCATCCAGGCTGGCCTGTAAGTTGTCTATCTCATCAAGGTCGTTAAATACCAGCTCGCGAAAGACGTAGGTGAATGGACCACCCGTGAACCGAAAAACAATCGTTTCTGTGACATTCAGCGTTCCATCCGGCTGAACAGCGATGGTCACATCGAAACGCTCAGCCTGATAGCTTTTTTTTGCCAGGGCCGGGCTGAACAGAATAAGAGCTAAGCATAGAGCAGCGACCAATGCAAGATACAACTTAGTTTTCATATTGGCATTCTCGTTAATATTCTACGTACAGCCTGTACTGGTCGTTCTGCCTTTGCAACCTCGTTTACGAATCCTTAACGTCCACATGCAACCGCTACGATTGTCTTCAATGTCTCACTCAGTCCGCCGTTCTTAAGCAGTTTCTTGATCTCTTTCGAGGCGATTTTGCGTTCTCCAATTGTAAAAACCAGCCTGAGTAAATCTGCATGGTATAAGAAAGCGAGCAGCACCTGGTTGGCCAATTCGGGCTGCCCGCCTGCCAGGACGATTTCTCGTAAATGGCTCTTGAGACTGTACTTCAGCGAAGGGACAGGAGCCTGTTCTTCGTCAGAAGTCACTGCCAAGCGCAAACGCTTCTTCTGCCTGGACAAAACTCCTTGCTCTACCAAATCGTGTCCAATTTCCTGCAGCAGCTTTTTATAGGCCAGAGTGTTGATCCAGTACCTGGGTTTGCGCAGCCTGGTCTCATTGAGAATATCGTTTAAAGCTTTGTCTAGAATCGGATGCTCGGTGCAGGCCTGATTGCTAACCACCACCCGGTAATCTTTCAATTCGATCCGTTCCTGCAAAGCTAGTTCAGCCAGAACAGCTCCGGCCAAAGCGGTCTGCAAATTTTCAAGGGCCGATTCAACGATATACCCTTCATCTTCATCCAGGGCCAAGATAAATAGAGCTTCAAACACATTGGGCATAATCACCTCTTCATCAGGTTACACTCGTTTCTGGCGGCATTACAAATGCATGCCTGGGATTATTAGGATCGTAGTATACTGGCAAGGTAAACCCGCCTGGATAGTACCGTAAAACATTTTCCCATTCCCATTGGGTGGAATTCCACGAATCTGTGTTTTCAAGGGTGATGGTATAAACCACCCCTTTTACCTTATACAGGCACCGGATCCGTGGCTCATAGAATTCCTCGCCATTGGAATCGTGTTTCGTGCCAACCCGGCAGATGTATACGACCCCATCCGTACCAAGCCAATTCTTGCGTGAGCGGCGGGAATCATAGAACCTGGAAATTTTGAAGACAACCCCCACAATGATCACCATCAAGGCAAACAGGTAAGGAAACATATCCAGGCACAGATCTCCTGATTATAATCATATCAATTGTGAGTTATGGTGCATTTAATTATTTGTAAAGGTTTCGTTAACGATTTTTCTTACTGCACCGGAAAGCGGAATAGAAGACTTCCGCTCTTTCGTACAAATCCCCCACACCCATTTTTCTGAGAATTTTATCTCTGAGCTATCTCGCGCATGGTCGTTTGCTGCTTGTGAAATATTAAAATTACCTGGTTATACCGCTCGTATTTCAGCCGTAATAGCTTGAATTACACTCTGTACACTCCCTTAGGTGAGTTTATATCAGGATATGACAGAAGAACCAAGATTGTTGAATTTTATATGAGCATAATCTCAACATCATAATCAGCAAAAATCCTGAGATTATGCGAGTGCATAGGCTTCATACCCCTTTTCACCAGTCCTATCTGCCTACCCTCAAGTTACTTTTCCCCAGACGCCAGCTCTAGGAAAAGTAGGCATTTTGCTTCTGCATAAGGATTCCCGATACTTATGGGATAGGTGCTCCAGCCTGTAATCTGCAGAAAGCCGCAGTGTTGACCGGTGAGACAGTCTGAATCAAACTCGGCTACCGTTCATAAATGCCAGCGCACAGTGAACATTCGACTGTGCAAGCTATCAATAGACAGAGTGAAGGAAAAACTGGAAAATCCGCGTCCAGATGATGAAAACGAAACCAGCACCGGTTCAGCGCGCCAGGTGCTGGTCGTTTTTTACCCACCGTGGAGTGGCGGCCTACCCTCTCCGCAGGTTATAAGATCCCCCAAGACAGCGGCGTTACACGTGACGGCGTCCCTTTGGGACGTAGCTGCACTTACTACCGGGCTTAATTGCTCTGGTGGTACAACTGTCAAGGTGCAAGGGATCTGCGACCGGCGTGGTTTCCACGCCCGAGATCGCTCAGTTCGCGCTGGGCGATCTCACTTTTATTTTGTGTTACCCCCATTGTACGTACTCCTTTGCTATCATGGGCATGCACACACCAATTAGTTTTCATTGACAACGAAAGCTAATTGGTGTATTATTTCGTTATGAATGAAAACTATTGGAAATCTAGATTCTCAAAAGATCAGATCAAAGCAATGTTGCTAGAACAACAGCAGGCTTTCTGGCAAGCCGAGATCGGTATAGAACGGGAGCAATTAGGTGAAATTGAGCGTGCCTTACCTTTACCCCACGCAGTGGTCATTTCTGGGCTGCGGCGGGTAGGTAAATCCACGCTGCTGGCGCAGTTTGCACATCGTTTTGGTGAAGATCTATTCTACTACGTCAATTTTGAGGATGACCGCTTCCTGGGGTTCCAGGCAGAGGATGCCAAC
>JAWOIR010000084.1:0-13497 GCA_046484545.1 Anaerolineales bacterium | reverse complement strand
TGCATTTACAAAATTCCACAGGAAAACCTTATGGTGGCGCACGACGACCTCGACCTGCCCTTCTGCGTCCTGCGCCTGCGTCCCGGCGGCGGGTCGGCGGGACAAAAGGGGATTGCCTCTATCATCCAACACCTCGGCACGCCCGACTTTGCGCGTATGCGGCTCGGCATCGACCGTCCGCCGGGGCGGATGCCGGCTGCAGCATACGTGCTGCAAACCTTCACCCAGAAGGAAGCGCAGGAAGTGGCCGAATTGCTCGACAAAGCCACAGACGCCGCCCTGGACTGGGTACGGGATGGGCTGAACGCGGCCATGAACCGGTTTAATGGGAAAGAATAATCGTTTGAGAGAAAAGATAATGGATGACACTTTATCCCCTATTCACCCCGGTGAAGTTTTACTGGAAGATTTCATGAAACCGCTCGGTTTATCGCAATACCGCCTGGCGCATGATATTGGCGTTACGCCCATTCGTATCAGCCAAATCGTCAATGGGCAGCGAGCGGTCAGTGTTGATACTGCCATGCGGCTTGGGCGTTATTTTGGTACAAGCGCGGAGGTCTGGCTTCGTTTACAGGTTCGGTACGAACTTGAAGTGGCAGAAAAAGGAATGCGTGAACGGATTAACCGTGAAGTAAAAGTTCTTAAACCGCAGACTCCCATGCGCGTCTAAAAAATTGGTAGTGTAAAATAGAAGATACTCCCCTGCCCCACCCCCGGACTTTCAACCCAAATTCTGCCTCCATGGGCTTCGACGAGGTGCCTGGCAATCGTCAGGCCGATGCCGCTGCCGCCGCCCGCATGGCGCGAGCGGGATTGGTCGGCGCGGTAGAAGCGGGTGAAGACCAGGTCACGGTCTGCCGCTGAAAGGCCGATGCCCGTATCTGAAACGCTGAATTGCACAAATTCGGCGTTTTTTTGCGCCGAAACGTTGACGGTTCCCCCGGCGGGGGTGTATTGCAGGGCGTTGTTGAGCAGGTTGGCGAGCACTTGCAGGATACGGTCCTCGTCAGCGTGCAGGGGTGGCAGGTCAGGAGACAGGCTGGCGCGTAGCGCGACCTGCTTTTCTTCAAAGGGCCGGCCAAGCCGTTTAACGGCAGTCGCTACGAGGGCGGCAACACTGAGGGTCTGTTTGTCCAGTATATAAGCCCCGGATTCGACCCGGCTGAGTTCCTGCAGGTCGCTAACCAGCCGGTTCAGGCGTTCGGATTCCTGCAAAATCTCGGAAAAAGTTTCTGTGTTGGGTTGTAGGACGCCGTCGAGCAGGCCTTCCAGCGAGCCTTTGATGGTGGTCAGCGGGGTGCGCAGTTCGTGGGCGACATCACCAACCAGGCGGCGGCGCATCGATTCGGTTTGTTCGAGTTGGGCAGCCATCTGGTTGAAACTGCCGGCCAGTTGCGCGAATTCATCTTCGCCGTCGACACTGACTCGCTCGTCGTAATGCCCGGTGGCAATGCGTTTGGTGGCGCGGGTAAGGGCGCGCAGAGGGGCGACAATTCGTTCGCTCAAGAAGATGCTGACGACGATGGCGACCAGGGCAGCGCTCAGGGCGGCGTAACCGAGCGATTCAAAGACGGCGGCGCGGAAGTTGGCAAATTGCATCAAGGCACGCTGTTGGGGCGGAGGCATTTCCTGTGCCGGGCGCATCATGCCCTGGCCCATTACCTGGCGATTGTAGGCCAGGCGGGCGGTAAACGAGACCGAAAGCAGGGTGACGGCAACGCCAACCAGCAGGACGATAAGGTAGGAGAGCAGGATTTTGGAGCGAATAGATTTCATTAAAGCATCTGGTCCTCGAAGCGGTAGCCGACGCCACGCACGGTGGCTATCAGGCCTTCGACCCCCAGTTTTTGGCGCACGTGCCCGAGGTGGACATCCACAACGCGCATTTCGCCGTAGTAGTTGCCGCCCCAGACCTTTTCGAGCAGTTGTTCGCGGGTCAGGACGCGTCCGCGATTTTCGGCGATGACGCGCAGCAGGTCAAATTCGATGGCAGTCAGTTCGATGGAACGGTCGTCCACGCTGACGGTGCGCGCGCCGGTGTCGATGCGCACACGCTGGAAGGAGAGAATCTCACCTGCCGCCGGGCCAGGGCTGGCCTTAATGCGCCGCAGGGCGGCTTTGATACGCGCCACCAGTTCGCGCGGGCTGAAGGGTTTGGTGACATAATCGTCCGCGCCGACAGTCAGGCCGACGACCTTGTCGGTTTCTTCGGTGCGGGCGGTCAGCAGGATGACGTATACGTCCGACTCGCGGCGCAGGCGGGCGAGCAGGTCGATGCCGTCCAGGCCGGGCAGCATGATGTCGAGCAGGATTAAGTCGGGCTTAAAGACTCGCGCGGATTTCAGGCCCGATTCGCCGTCGCTGGCGGTCAGCACTTCGTAGCCTTCGGGTTTGAGGTAGGCCGTGATAAGTTTGAGGATGCCGGGTTCGTCATCAATGACGAGGATTTTGCTCATGGGATGGTTATATCAAGTCTGTGTGAGTAGTTCACAAAGGGATTGTGAAGATTTGGTAAAGAAATTTACGCACAAGGAATGGTAAACGAAAAGGTACTGCCCTGGTTTTCTGCACTCCCGGCCCAGATTCTGCCGCCGTGCGCTTCGACCATGTGACGGGCAATCGAAAGTCCCAGACCGGTGCCGCCACCAGAACGGGCGCGGTCGGCTTTGTAGAAACGCTCGAAAATGCGCGGCAGAATGTCTTCGGGGATGCCTGCGCCGGTATCGTGGACGGAAAAGCGCACAAAGTTTTCTTCATGCGCGGCGGTCACGATGATTTGCCCGCCGGGCGGAGTAAATTTGACGGCATTGTGAATCAGGTTGACCAGTACCTGCTCCAAACGGGCAAAATCGGCCATGACTTGCGGCAGGTCATCAGGAATTTCAAGATGCAGCGAAAGCCCGGCTCTTTCGACCTGCAAGTACATTCGCTCAGAAACGGAGACCAGCAAGAGATGAGGAGGAAACGGTTTCAAATCCAGCGGAACCTGCCCGGATTCAATACGGGTCAATTCGAGCAGTTCGTTGGTCATCTGGGTCAGGGCGTCCACTTCGGTTTCCATACGCGAGAGAAAACGGCGGGCGGCGGGCGGGTCTTCGAGGGCGCCTTCGTTAAGGGTTTCGGTCAGGGCTTTGAGCGAGGCCAGCGGGGTGCGCAGTTCGTGCGACAGGTTGGAGATGAAATCGCGGCGCACGGTTTCAAGGCGGCGGACGCGGGTCAGGTCTTGCAGGAAGATAAGGCTGCCACCCGGCACCAGCCGGTCGGGAATGACACTGATTTGCAGGAACTGGCGGCGGGCCGACATTTCAACGGCTTCGCTCTGGGCTTCGCCGGTGTCGTGGCAGCGCTGCCAGGTTTGCACCAGGACATGATGGCGCAGGATTTCGGTCACAGAGCGGCCTTGCGGCTCCTTGTTCATAATGTTGAACATGCGCTGGGCGGCAGGGTTTATCAACGCCACCCGGCCTTCGGGGTTGACAATCAGCACGCCATCGGTCATCTGGTCAAGCACATCGGCCAGGCGGGCGCGCTGGTCTTCGAGGGCTGCCAGTTGGGACTGTTGGGCCAGGGCCAGGTTGCGGACGGCGTTGGACAGGTCTTCAATGCGATGTTCGTTTTCAGGCAGGTTTAGCACCGGCCTGTCTCCCTCAGCAGCCTGGCGGACGATGCGCGAAAGGTTGGCCAGGCGGCGTTGCAGGTCACGGTAGCGCCACAAGACCACGCCCAGGCCAATGAGCAGGAGAACGAACAGGAGGTTAATCAGGGTTTCGAACATGGCGATTAAAAAATTGCGCCTGACATTACTGTCAGGCAGGCAGGGTTAGCCCTCGAAGCGGTATCCGCCGCCGCGTACGGTGACGATGCGCGAAGGGGTTGCCGGGTCGACTTCGATTTTCTGGCGTAACCAACGGACATGCACATCCACCGTGCGGCTGTCACCGATGTAATCCCAGCCCCAAACGCGCTCCAGGATGAATTCACGCGAGAGCATTTGTCCGCGATGCTGGGCCAGGAAGAGCAGCAGTTCGTATTCCTTGGGCTTGAGGGCCAGCGGCTCACCAGCCAGTATGACTTCGCGGCGGGTCTGGTTGATGGACAGGTTGCCGCTGGTCAGGACATCGTGAGCGGCAGTTTCGACTAATTTGATTTTTTCCAACTCTTCGCGGATGACCGCCGAGCGGCGCAACTGGGCCTTGACTCGCGCCATCAGTTCGCGCATCGAGAACGGTTTGGTCAGGTAGTCGTCCGCGCCGACCTCCAGGCCGACTACGCGGTCGATTTCGTCATCGCGGGCGGTCAGCATCAGTACAGGGATGTTCATCTCGCGCCGCAGGGTGCGGCAGACCTCGAAGCCATCCATGCCGGGCAGCATGATGTCGAGCAGAATTAGGTCAGGTTTGAGTTGGCGGGCCAGGTCGAGGGCAACGCGCCCATCCCCCGTCGCTTCTACCTGATAGCCCTGCTTTTCCAGGTTATAGACCAGGGTTTCCTGTAAGGCGGGTTCGTCTTCAACAACAAGAATTTTTTCAGGCATAGACTATCCAAATCTACCGGTGATATAGTCCTCGGTTCGTTTCTTTTGAGGAGAGGTAAAGAGCGTCTTGCCATCGCCAAACTCAATCAACTCGCCCTGCAGGAAGAATGCCGCGTAATCAGCGGTGCGGGCAGCCTGCTGGACAGAATGCGGAACAAGAATAATGGTGTAATTTTTTTTCAACTCTTGCAACGAGGCTTCGACCTTGCCGGTCGAAATCGGGTCGAGGCCGCTGGTCGGCTCATCGAGCAGGATAATTTCAGGCTGGAGCGCGAGCGAACGCGCCAGACACAAACGCTGCTGCTGACCGCCGGAGAGGGCAATCGCCGGGTCATCCAGCCGGTCGTGAACTTCATCCCACAGGGCGGCTTGCTGCAAACTGCGCTTGACGGCTTCATCCAGTTTAGACGGGCGCCGCTCGCCAGCCAGTTCCAGGCCGTAGGTCAGGTTCTGGCGAATGGACATCGGCAGGACAACCGGGCGGGCAAAGACCATACCGACCTTGCGGCGCAGGGCGGTGACGTCTGTCTGCCGGTCGAAAATGTCCTGGCCATCAATCAGGATGCGTCCGGACATTTTCTTGACATCGGCCAGGTCGTTCAGGCGGTTCAGGCAGCGCAACAGGGATGATTTTCCACCGCCCGCCGGGCCAAACAAGACCGTGACTGCATTTGGGGCAATAGACAGGCTAATATTTCGCAAAGACTCGGTACCATCTTCGTAATGAAGGGAAAAATCTTCGATGATAATTTTCATGGGTTTACCACTGACGGCGCGCCCGCGCGCGTGAACGAATGAAGTTGGCAAGCAGGTTCATCGTCAGGACAAAAGTAATCAGCACAAGCGCGGTGCCATACTGAATCTGGAAAGGCATTTCGGGAATCTGGGTCGAAATCACGAACAGGTGATAAGGCAGGGCCATGGTCGCATCAAAAGGCGAGCCGGGCAAGCGCGGCAGGAAGAAGGCCGCGCCAGTAAACAGGATGGGAGCCGTCTCGCCGGCGGCGCGGTTGAGTCCCAGGATAACGCCAGTGATGATGCCAGGCAGGGCTTCGGGCAACACAATCCGGCGGATGGTCTGCCAGCGGGTCGCGCCGACCGATATTGAGACCGTCCGAAAGGCTTGCGGCACAGCCCGCAGGGCTTCCTCGGATGTGCTGATGATGACCGGCAGGGTCATAATCGAGAGCGTCAGCGAGGCCGAGAGAATGCTGGTGCCGAATTGCAGAAAGAAGACGAACAATCCCAAACCAAACAGGCCATACACCACCGAGGGGATGCCCGAAAGATTGATAATCGCCAGCCGAATCAGACGCGTAAGCATATTGTCGGAGGCATACTCTGAAAGATAAATGGCCGCCGCCACACCAAGCGGGACAGAGAAAATGGCCGTGCCAACCGTCAGGTAAAAGGTGCCGATAATGGCAGGCCAGATGCCGCCGGAGCGCATCCCGTTAAAAGGCATGGCGGTGATAAACTCCCACGAAATGGCGGGCGCGCCCTGGCTGACGACAAATCCAATAATCAGGAGTATCGGCAAAACAGTGATGAAGGCCATCAACGTCAGCAGGCTGAAACCAAAACGCTGCACAAGGTTGCGATTCATTACGACAGCACCCTTTCTGCGCGTTTTTTCTGCCGGAAGACCATGCTGGAGGCAGTGACGTTAACAATCAGGGTAATCAAGAACAGGATGATGCCGATGAAAAACAAGGTGTGATAGTGGACACTGCCGCTGGCAACTTCTCCCATTTCAGCGGCGATGGTGGCCGTCATGGTGCGGACCGGGGAGAACAGCGACCCCAGGCCGGTTGCCAACACCGGGGCATTGCCTGTGACCATCATCACGGTCATGGTTTCGCCAATAGCGCGCCCAACCCCCAGCATGACCGCCGTCAGCACGCCGGAGCGCGCCGCCGGAAGCGTGACCCGCCAGATGGTCTGCCAGCGGGTGGCACCCAGCGCCAGGGCGGCATCCCGATAGGAGCGTGGGACCGAGTCCAGGGCGTCTTCCGAAATCGAGACCACCGTTGGAATGGCGATGAGGCCGAGGAGCAAGGCGCCGGCCAGGGCGGTCAGGCCGGTTGGCAGGTCGAGAAAAATCCGCAAGTTGGGCGCCAGGACGAGAATGCCCAAAAATCCCAGCACCACCGAGGGCAACCCGCCGAGCAGTTCGACCAGCGGCTTGAGAATCTCACGCGCCCAGCGTGGGGCGATTTCAGAGATGAAAATGGCCGTGCCAACCCCAAACGGGATGGCGACCATCATCGCCCCGACGGTAACGATAATCGAGCCGGAAATCAAGGGCAGGATGCCGTAATACGACTCGATAGGATACCAGCGGGCACTGAACAAATTGGCCAGACTGACCTCCCCCAGAGTCGGCAATCCTTCGCGCAGAAGAAAGTAAAAAATCAGGGCGACGAATACAATGGCTGAATAGCCGGAGGCCTTAATCAGGCGGGTGATAACAAACTCGCTATACGAAAGGTCTTTTTCCATCTGCTTTATTCAATTTTAGGGATAGTGTTTCTTGCCAACCGGCACAAAGCCCAGGTCGGCGACGATTTGCTGGGCTTCTTCCGAAAGAATCCAGTCCAGGTATTCCTTGACTGCGCCCTCCGGCTGGCCGATGGTATAAATGTACAGGTCACGGGCAATCGGGTATTTTCCGGAATTGACCGTTTCAATCGACGGAGTGATATACAAGCCGCCAGTGGTTTCAGCGATGGACAGCACTTTCAAATCGTGGGGGACATAGCCCAGGCCGTCGTAGCCAATCGCGTTGGGATTTTGGCGCACTTCGTGAATAATACCTTCAGAAGAGGGCAACAGAAGCGTATTGGTCGCAAAAAGAGTCTTGTTATCTGGCTGGCCCAGGCGCAAAACTACTTCAAGAAAATACACATGCGTGCCGGAATTGGTCTCGCGTGAAAGGCGCACAATCGGCCGGTCTTCACCGCCGAGTTCGCGCCAGTTATTAATTTTCCCACTGTAAATATCGGAGAGTTGCGGAAGAGTCAGGGCGTTGACCGGGTTATCGGGATGGACAACAATGGCAATCGCATCACGCGCGACAACGAACTCAATCGGCTCATTGCCGATGGCGCGCGCCCGCTCGATTTCTTCAGACTTGATACTGCGTGAAGCATTGGCCAGGTCAACTGTATTGTTGAACAGGGCGGCAATCCCCGTCCCCGAACCGCCTCCGGTAACAGAAATTTGCACATTTGGATTGACAACCTGATAACGTTCAGCCCAGCCCAGGGCCAGGTTAACCATCGTATCCGAACCCTTGTTTTCAATGTAAACCGTATCGCCCCCCCTGGAGGCCGCTTGCGCTGCTGCGCTGGAACAACCGCTCACAAACAAAAAAAGAGAGAAGAGAAGATAGACTAGATTTTTCATCGGCCTGAATTATACCCGCTTGGGGAAGAAAATTAGATGGATTAGAAGATTCAGGTTCTCGGATGTTTGCCGTGAAGAAGGTCGCGTTTTGGGGTATGAGCGTGCCATACGCGTACGCGGCCCCCTGACTGTCTAATTGGTGCGGCACGGCACATGCCACCGGCCGAGGAGAGCCGTGAAGCGGCCATACACCGGTTAGACAGTCAGGGGCAGACACCCCAAAATACGGGGACTTATCACGGGAATTCTAAAGAGCCAAAAAATCAGTGTCGTGTTAAAATCACCCCATGTCAGAATCCGTCTTCTCCGTCCAAAACCTGAACTTTTATTACAACGCCAAGCCAGCCCTGTTAAACATCAATATGGAAGTGCTGCCAAACAAGGTGACAGCCTTGATTGGCCCTTCGGGCTGCGGCAAATCAACCTTCCTGCGCTGCCTTAACCGCATGAACGATACCATTGACGGTACGCGCATCGAGGGGAAAATCCTGCTTCAAAACCAGGACATCTACGCCCCGGATATGGACGTGGTTGACCTGCGCCAGCGCGTGGGGATGGTTTTCCAGAAGCCGAACCCGTTTCCGCAATCCATCTATGACAACGTCGCTTTCGGGCCGCGGGTGCTGGGATTAAACAAGGACAAAGCCAGCCTGACCGAAAATGTGCAGCGCAGTCTCGAAGATGCCGCGTTGTGGGATGAAGTCAAGGACAAACTAAATGATGATGCCATGAGCCTGTCGCTCGGCCAACAGCAGCGGCTTTGCATTGCGCGCGTATTGGCCGTCCAGCCCGAAGTCATCCTGATGGACGAATCGACCTCGGCCCTCGACCCCATTGCCACCCTGCGCATCGAAGAACTGATTGCCGAACTGAAACAGAATTACACCATCGTGATTGTCACCCATAATATGCAGCAAGCCGCGCGCGTTTCGGATTTCACCGGCCTGTTCTGGCTGGGCGAAATGGTCGAGTTTTCTGAAACCAACGCCATGTTCACCCGTCCCAAACAGGAATTGACCGAATCCTACATAACCGGGCGAATGGGCTGATTTTCAATCAGTCTGCCAGGGCGTACACGCGAATTTGTTCATAAGATATTCGATAAGGCGCGTGCAGGCTATTCAGGGCCTCGCGCACGAGCATATCCGTCATCTGGTCGCCGATAACCGGGACCGCATGGCGGATTAAAATCCCCAGCAAACGCTGGTAGACTTGCCCGGCCTGTTGGGGGGAGGAGAAGACAGCCTGGTCACTGACATCCGAAAATGAGACGTTGATATTCCAGCTATTGGCCGATGTCGTAAAATTCAGGTCGCGGAGTATCTCGCTCAACAGCATTCGGCCCGCCAGGGTTTCGAGGCGGACAAACAAATATTTCACCAGCCAGTCAAACGCATAATGCAGGAAATATTCGCGCCAGGCCAGGGTTGACTCGTCGCTGCGAACCATGCGCACCTGGCAGGCAGAATCCTGCCATTGATACAGCGCATCCAGGCTGCCCTCGCTGTGCAAAACCTGCCTGGACGCAATGAACAGGGTATGATGCTCCGGCAATCCGCCGCCCGGCAGAAGCGTAAATCCCTGCGCGTTCGTCCATGAAAAATGAACCAGGACCGGCAATGAACTTTGCATGGCCTGATTCACAACCGGCTGCAACTGCCCGGATTGAATCACGGCAGAAGTGTCACTTCCCGATTGTTCGAGCAGGATTTTGACCAGTCGGGCCGTGTTGGGGGTCAGGGCCAGGACGCGCAATCGAAAAGATGTCCCGCCCCCCGGCAGGGCGGTGAATAAATCCGAATGCTTCAAGCGCCTGGCGCGGTCGCCCATCCGGTAGAGATTGACCACCTGCCCGGCCACCAGCAAAACCATCAGGCCGCTGCGCTCATTTCGCGCCGGTCGAATCTCGACCAGACAGGTTCGAAAATCGCCCTGTAAAATTTGCAGGGCAATCAGAAACTGCTCGCGAGGCAGGGTTTGCCATTTGCTATTGGCAATATCAAACAGGAGCAAGAAATCGCTGGTCATGCCTTCATGCTAACACAGGGTTTTTTTTACAATCGTACAGCCTCGTTTCAAGCAGATAACAGAAAGATAACAGGCTCTTTTCTGTATGGCCGCTTTGCTGCCCACAAGAAAAAACGGAAATTTGATATTCATGCGTGCAAAGCAGGCATGAATATCAAATTTCCGGCTCTCCTCATCAGGCCGCGTATGCCGCATCATATCAATTAGACAGTCAGGGCTTCTTGACGGCAAACATCAGATAACATCTGTTTAACAGTTTGCAAAAGTTTGCATCAATTCCACCAATTCCGGTAAAAAAACTGTATACTGGGCTCATTCTTTGCGCCATACCCTTTTCTAAAAAACCGGAGAATCAATGAGCCAACAACCAGCAATTGAGCATCCTCCCCAGCCCAACGACAAGCGCGAAATCTTCGGCTGGGGCATGTACGACTGGGCCAATTCAGCCTTCTACACTACTGTCGTTACAGTTTTTCTCGGCCCATACCTGGCGTCACTGGCGCGTGAAGCCGCCCGGCTGGAATTTGCCGCCAAAAACGGCTTCGAGTGGACCGAAGCCCTGGCGGCCCAATATCCGCTGACGGTCAGCCTGGGCGGATTGCAAATCGCCCCCGACTCCTTCCTGCCTTACTGCATCTCCATTTCGGTCGCGATGCAGGTCTTCTTCCTGCCCATTCTGGGAGCCATTGCCGACTACTCCAATCGCCGCAAACAGATGATGCAACTCTTTGCCACCATCGGCGCGCTGGCGACTATCGGCTTCTTCGCCATCACAGGCGATGTGTGGTGGTTGGGCGGGTTGCTCTTCATCATTGCAAACCTGGCGATGGGCGCATCGCTCGTCTTCTACAACGCCTACCTGCCCGACATCGCCAGCGAAGACAAACGCGACAGTGTCTCGGCCTACGGCTGGGCGCTCGGCTACCTGGGCGGCGGACTTCTTCTGCTCCTCAACCTGATTTTCTACACCTTTCACGAAGACCTGGGGGTATCCACCGGACTGGCTGTGCGCATCAACCTGGCGTCTGCCGGTGTCTGGTGGCTGGGATTCTCCCTCATCACCTGGGCCAGATTGCGTCCGCGCGGCGCGGCACAACACCTGCCTGTCGGTGAAACATACCTGGGAGTCGGCTTCAAGCAACTCGGCAAAACCATCCGAGAAATCAAACAATTCCCCGAAACGCTCAAATTCCTGCTGGCCTATTTTCTCTACAATGACGGTATCCAGACCGTCATCGCCGTGGCCGCCATCTTTGCCGCCGCGCCCATCATCAACGGCGGCCTGGAAATAGACCAGGGAACCCTGACCACCGTCATCCTGATGATTCAATTTGTCGCTTTCGGCGGCGCACTGCTCTGGGGTTGGCTGGCAGGCAAAATGGGCGCGAAGGAATCCATCATCGTCAGCCTGGTCATCTGGTCGGCAGTCGTCATCTACGCCTACGGCGGCCTGTACGGCGACACCCGCGTCATGCAGTTTTATATTCTCGGCTTCTTCATCGCCGTCGTACTGGGCGGCAGCCAGGCCATCAGCCGCAGCCTGTTTGCCCAAATGATTCCCAAAGGCAAAGAAGCCGAATACTACGCCTTCTACGAAGTTTCTGAACGCGGCACATCCTGGATTGGTCCGCTGTTGTTTGGCCTGATGAACCAGGTCTTCGGCAGCATGCGACCGGCCCTGCTCGCGCTCATCTTCTTCTTCGTCGCCGGCCTGCTCATCCTGCCCTTCGTCAACGTCAAAAAAGCCATCGCCGATGTCAAAGCCTACGACAAGCACGCCCAGGAATAACAAATCAAAAACGGCGCGGAGAAAATTCTCCGCGCCGTTTTTGATTCACCAGCGAACCATCAACCAATCAAGTCCACCAGGGCTTCATAAGTCGCGGGGATAATTTTTGGAGATGCAAACGACTCAACCACGATGGCCGGGTCCTTCAACCCATGCCCGGTACACACGACCACGATTTTTTTCCCGCGCGCATCGAACTGACCCGACGCCGTTCTGGCCATTAAACCGGCCAACCCCGCCGCTGAAGCCGGTTCCACCCAAACCCCCTCGCTGGCAAGCATTTTCTGCGTCGAGAGAATCTCCTCGTCCGAAACGGCCATGATGACTCCGTTCGACTCTTGGGCCGCTTCGAGGGCCTGTTCGCCCCGCGCCGGCCTGCCAATGCGGATGGCCGTCGCCACCGTCTCCGGCTTCTCCACCGGGTGTCCCAACACCAGCGGCGCGGCCCCCGCCGCCTGCACGCCCAAAATCTGCGGCAAACCAGTCTTTTTCAGCTGCTGATACTGCTTAAACCCGGCCCAATACGAAGTAATGTTGCCGGCATTGCCCACCGGCAGGCACAACCAATCCGGCGCGCCGCCCAAAACATCGCAAATCTCGAACGCCGCGCTCTTCTGGCCTTCGATGCGATACGGATTAATCGAATTGACCAGCGCAATCGGCGTCTTCTGGGTAATCTCGACCACCAGCGAAAGCGCGTCATCAAACGAACCTTGCACCTGAATCACCTCGGCCCCATACGCAACCGCCCCGGCCAGTTTGCCCGCCGCCACCTTGCCTTCGGGAATCAGCACAATCGCGCGCAACCCCGAACGAGCCGCATAAGCCGCTGCCGAAGCCGCCGTATTGCCCGTCGAAGCGCAAATTACCGTCTGCGCCCCGCGTCCGAGCGCCTCGCTGATGGCAGCAGTCATACCCCGGTCTTTGAACGACCCGGTCGGATTCAGCCCCTCGAACTTGACATACAACTCACAGCCCAACTCCCGCCCCAAACGCGGCAGCGGAATCAGCGGGGTATTTCCCTCCAGCAGGGAAACGGGTTGGGTATGAGCAGGCAGGTCGAGCAAATGCCCGTAGCGATGTAAAACACCTTGATAAGTCATCAGAATACTCCAGCAAAAGATTGCCGCGATTATACCCGTGCAGCACCCAATTCGGAGTCCAAAGTCTCCCGGTACTCTGACATTTGCCGTAAAGAAGGCCATATTTTGGGGTGTGAGCGCGCGTACGCGCGCTCACACCCCAAAATATGGGAACTTATCACGGGAATTCCCAAAGAGCCAGTCTCCCGACTTTGGAAAATGGCGGGAGTGGTAACGTATAATTGAGGGGAGATTGACCCCCTCCCGGCCTCCCCCATCCGAAAGAGCACGGATGGGAGAGGGGAATTAGGTGATTGTATGCAAAGGATTATTATTCCAGTCTATACTGTCCCTCTCCCAAAATCGGTCTTTGATTTTGGGGGAGGTTAGGAGGGGGTCTCATGCACAAACGCACCCCACCCAAAATCTTTGCACGAGCTAAACAACTACACCGCAACATGACTCCCGCCGAGCACAAATTATGGGCGGCTTTACGCGCCCATCGTGCAGGAGGCGCTCACTTCCGCAACCAACATGCTATTGGCACTTACATCGTTGACTTTTGCGCCCCACGCAGGAAACTCATCATTGAAGTCGATGGCGGCCAGCACATTGACCAGCAAGGGTATGATGAACAACGAACAGCGTTTTTG
>JAWOIR010000053.1:0-7014 GCA_046484545.1 Anaerolineales bacterium | reverse complement strand
ACCGATTAACCCACAATCAACTCATGCACCGCCAGCACGCCTTTGTGCGCATCCGCCGAATCGACCACCAGGCTGATGCTGCATTCCGACGAGCCTTGCGCGATGGCGATGACGTTGACCTCGGCCTGGCCGGTGGCGGTGAAGATTTTGCCCGCCAGCCCCGGTGTGGTGCGCATGCCCGCGCCGACGATGGTGATAATGGTGGTCTCATCCGATTTGTGGATGCTGTCGATG
This sequence comes from Anaerolineales bacterium, assembly GCA_046484545.1. Lineage (GTDB taxonomy): Bacteria > Chloroflexota > Anaerolineae > Anaerolineales > Villigracilaceae > UBA8950. The sequence goes on along the minus strand of JAWOIR010000053.1, from coordinate 6,780 downwards.
TCGCGGCGGTTCAACTCCAGCCTGAATTCCGTTTCGAGCGCCTTCACCACCGAATCCGCGCCTTGGCTGGGGACGACGAAACAAATGCTCTGCTCCGACGAGGCCTGCGAAATCATGACGATGCTGGTGTTCTCACGCGCCACGGCCCCAAACGTGCGCGCTGCGATGCCGGGGATGCCAATCATGCCGCGCCCCTCGACCGTGACGATGCTCTGACCCTTGAAGGCCGTCACCGCGCGGATATTGCCCAACTGCGCCAGGCCGTCGGCGACGATGCGCGTCCCGGCCTGCTCTGGGGCAAAGGTATTTTTGACCCACAGCGTAATGCCCTTCTCGACCACCGGGCGGATGGCTTTCGGATGCAGGACTTTCGCGCCGTAAAAGGCCAGTTCTGAGATTTCGCGGAAGGCCAGTTCGGGGATGGTGCGGGCGCGCGGGTCGATGCGTGGGTCGGTGGTCATCACGCCGGTTACGTCGGTGTAAATCCAGACCTCGTCGGCCTCCAGCACGACCCCGAAGATGGCCCCGGAAAAGTCGCTGCCGCCGCGCCCCAACGTGGTGACGACGCCATGCTCGTCCGCGCCGATGAAGCCGGTGATGACCGGTATTTTGCCAGCCTCGAACAGCGGCCACAGGATGCGCTGGGCGTTGCGGGTGGTGGCGTCGAAATCTGGCACGGCAGATTGGAAAACACTGTCGGTGCGGACTACGTTACGCGCGTCCACGCTCGCGGAGGCGATTTCGGCATTCCGCAGGGCTGCCGAAACCAGCGGCGCGCTCATGCGTTCACCCAGCGAGGCGATGGCGTCCAGCGCGCGCGGCGAGGCTTCGCCTAAAACACGCATGGCCTGTGCCAGGGTAACAAACTCATTCAGGCAGCTTTCGATGAAATCGCGCACATCGTCCGCTTCGGGGGCCAGGTCGTCGAGGGCCTCGAAGTGCTTTTGGAGCAGGTCGGCGGCGGTTTCCTCGGCGATGTACTCGTCCCCGGCGACGGCAGCGGCGGCCCCGTTGAGCAGGGCGTCGGTCACACCGCTCATGGCCGAAACGATGATGGCGACATTCTGCCATTCGGCTTTGGTCTTGCGCGCGATTTCGATAATCTGGCGAATGGCTTTGGCGCTGCCCACCGACGTGCCGCCGAATTTGAGTACCAGCGTTTTTTGCATGATGATTTCTCCTGGATTAAGATAACAAAAAACGCGGAGCCTTTGCTCCGCGTTTTTGTAGTTGCGTGGGTAGGTTCGTCAGTCCCGTCCACCGGTAGCACGAAGCAATGGCTCTTGGTTGAGAGTCATGGTCATCATGGTAGTGGTGGGCATGGAGATACAGGACATTGTCTAGATTACCTAATGGGCGCGATTATAGCGGCATTTGTGTTTTTTGTCAGGAGGTCAGCAAGTCGAACTTTGAAATGAAACCCGCGAAATTGAGTATTGGAGTGGCTTTACGCCCCCCCCTCTACCCAATTTCGCGTTAGTTTACATATTCTATCCGTCCTTACCGACCAATTCGTCAATCTGCGTCATCACTTCGGCGGTCAGTTTGGGCAGCACCTCGAGGGCTTTCAAGTTCTCGTGTACCTGCGCGACCTTGCTGGCCCCGGTGATGACGGTGCTGACGTTGGGATTCTTGGCGCACCAGGCAATCGAGAGTTGAGCCAGCGAACAGCCCAGGCCGTCGGCGACTTCCTGCAATTTACGCACCTTTTCGATGCGGGTCTGGTCGCTCAGGGCTTCCTGGAGCCACTCGTAACCGGGCAGCGCGCCGCGCGAGTCGTCCGGGATTCCGTTGTTGTATTTGCCGGTCAGCAGGCCGGAGGCCAGCGGACTCCAGGTGGTCGTGCCCAGGCCGATGTCTTCGTACAGGCGGGCGTATTCGTCCTCGACGCGTTTGCGGATGAACAGGTTGTACTGCGGCTGTTCCATGACCGGCTTGTGCCAGCCGTGCTTGTCGCAGATGTTCCAGGCGGCGCGGATTTCGTCCGCGCTCCACTCTGAGACGCCCCAGTAGATGGCGCGGCCCGAAGCGACAATGTCGTGCATGGCGTGGGCGGTCTCTTCGATGGGTGTTTCCGGGTCGGCGCGGTGGCAGAAGACCAGGTCGATGTAGTCCAGGTCAAAGCGTTTGAGCGAGGCGTCCATGGCTTCCATCAGGCGTTTGCGGTTGAGGGTGTTCTGCTCGTTGATGTTTTTATGCAGTCCCCAGAAGAACTTGGTCGAAACCAGGTAACTGCTGCGCCGCCAGCCCAGCTTCTTGAGGGCCGCGCCCATCACTTCTTCCGATTTGCCGCTCGCGTACACTTCGGCGTTGTCGAAAAAGTTGACCCCCGCGTCATAAGCGGCGGTCATCATCTCCGCGGCGGCGTCCACATCGGCCTGGTTGCTGAAGGTAATCCATGACCCTAAAGATAAAACACTGACCTTGATGCCAGAACGTCCTAAACGACGATATTCCATAGTTTACTCCTTGTGTTAGATGTTTGTCGAACTGTAAGGTCTATTTTACCGCGCTTTATCGTATTTTGAAAGCGCTTACACGGGATGGTTTGCAGCGAGAATCAAAATGCGGATGCCCGGGTTCTTCCAGCAGCCGCATTTTGATTATTTTTTTACAGGAAGAGCAGTAAACTGAGGGCCATCACGACCATTCCAGCGACGACGCCGTAAATGGAGGTGTGCCCGGTGTCATACTCACGGGCAGTCGGGATGAGTTCATCGAGCGAGATGAAGACCATAATCCCGGCTACGCCCGCGAACAGGATACCGAAGGTCAGCGGCGAGAAGAACTGCAAAAGGATGGTGTAACCGACCAACGCGCCAATCGGCTCAGCCAGCCCGGATGATAAGGAATACCAAAAGGCTTTTTGGCGGCTGCCAGTGGCGGCTTTAATCGGCACGGCTACGGCAATGCCTTCGGGGATGTTGTGGATGGCAATCGCAATCGCAATCGAGATGCCAATCGCCGGGTCATAGAGCGCGGCTGTAAAGGTTGCCAGGCCTTCAGGGAAGTTGTGAATGGCAATCGCCAGCGCGGTCATCAGGCCCATGCGCATCAGTTTTTTGTCGCCTTTGTTTATGTTTTTGCCGAGTTCGCCGTTGTTGTCGAGCGGGGGCGGCTCGTGCGGATTTTCCGCCGGGGGAATCAGGCGGTCGATAACCAGGATAAGCAAGATGCCGCCAAAAAAAGACAGGGCGGTTATCCACGCACCGCTGGTTTCGTTGGTGGCCGCGCTCAGAGAATCGTTGGCTTTAATCAGAATCTCGGCGAACGAGACGTAAATCATCACGCCAGCGGAAAAACCCAGCGCGGCGGACAGGAATCGTTTGGAGGTGTGCTTGGTCATAACGGCCATTAACCCTCCGATTCCGGTGGCTAGCCCGGCAAAAAGTGTCAGGCCAAATGCGAATAATACATTTCCTTCCATGGTTCTTGTTTACCTTTCGTAAATTATTAGGGTTCTTTGAGAATTTCCCGTAGTAAGTCCCCGTATTTTGGGGTGTGAGCGTGCCAGGGGCACGCTCACACCCCAAAATACGGCCTTCTTCACGGCCAATATTGCAGAACCATCATTTGGTGAAATAAACCACTGTGGCCACAATCAAGCCCATGGCCAGGCTGAAAAATGTCCCTATCAGGAAGCCTCGAAAGTGGAAACCGTAATCTTTGTAGGCCGGGTGTCCTTCCGAGCCGGGGATGACGAAAAACTTCGGTGTAATGGCGCAGAAGAGCAGCCAGTCCAGCACCAGCCAGTCCCAGATGTTGAAAGCCCAGACCAGGCTGAAGGCATACAGGAACAACCCCAGGAACGAAGTCTGCTCCAGCCGCAAGGTGAAAACAAAGGGTAGTGCCAACAGGTTCAGCAGGAAGGGCACCCCCAACAAGATACTCTGGCGTTTTTCGGCTTCCGTTTTGGGCGGGACAATGGCTTTGATAGCGGGCGGGTAATCCTGCAACATCAGGCGCGGGTTGTAAAGGACAAGACCCATCAGAGTCAGGGTGGCGAGCGCAATATAAATCAGCGCGTCGATGGCGAGTTGTGAGAAGTCAATCATTGCGAAACCCTATCTAGGATTTTTGGATTTCCACAAAAATTCGGCAGGAAATCGCCAGGCCAATCGTCCTGGCGGGCTGGCCGTCAATTTCGACTTCCAGGTTTTGGTCGAACTGGGAATAATTTTTTACCTGCAAGCCGACTCCGGGTAGCAGGCCAATCTCATCCATGTGACGCAGGAAGGCCGGGTCGTCCGACTGAACCATCAGGACGGTTGCGTTCTGCCCGGCGCGCAACGCGCTGAGGGGGGTGCTGGTGTCGGTGGGCAGGCGCAGGTCGGCATCCGGGATTGGGTCGCCGTGAGGGTCGCGCTCCGGATTGCCCAGGGCCGCCGCAATTTTGGACTCGAATTCCTCGCTAATGGCGTGTTCCAGACGGCAGGCTTCCTCATGGACGTTATCCCATGAATAGCCGAGCGTCGTCACGAGGTAGGTTTCCAGCAGCCGGTGACGGCGAATGACGCGCAGCGCGGCTTGTTCTCCTGCCCCGGTCAGTGTCACGCCCTGGTGTTTGCGATAATGCACCAGCGGCGGGTTGGCGGCGGCCAGTTTTTGCATCATGCCTGTTACCGAGGCGGGAGCAATTCCCAGCCGGGTCGCGAGCGCGGTGGTCGAGGCGGGGGCGTCGCCCTGGGCCAGGTCGTAGATGGTTTTCAGGTAGTCCTGAGTGGATGTAGTTTCTGTAGTCATGATAAATAATAAATTTAGGTAAGGCTAAATTTATTATAGGCGAAAATTTACCCCTGTCAAGAGTTAAATTTATGGCTCTTTTGGAATTCCCGTGATAAGTCCTCGCATTTTGGGGTATGAGCGCGTGTTTGCGCCGCGCTCATACCCCCTGACTGTCTAACTGGTGTGGTGCGGCACATATCACCTGCCGAGGAGAGCCGGAAATTTGATGTTCATGCCTGCGAAGCAGGCATGAACATCAAATTTCCGGGTTTTTCTTGTGGGCCGCGAAGCGGCCATACACCGATAAGACAGTCAGGGGCTCATACCCCAAAATGTGGCATTCTTTACGGGAAAAATCAGAGAACCGAATTTATTCTACCCGGACGTATTTTTCCAAGAGAAAAATTGCCAATCCCCCCAGTGCAAGTAGCGAGAAGAAGACGATGTTGGCGGTTAGCGGCTCAAAAGAAATCATGATGAAGGCCAACATACAGGAGAGCAGTGCCACCATTTGAATCAGAAAGACAGCTTTGCGTGGCGATAAGCCCAGATTGACCAGTCGATGATAAGTATGCCCCAGGTCAGCCTGGAAGAGCGGTTTGCGGCGGCGCAGACGTGAAAGGACCACCAGACTGGTATCGAAAATTGGCACGGCCAGGAACAAAATGGGGATGAACCAGGTACTCGCTTGCGGGGCGTTGGGTGGTGTATAAAGAACTGCAATCCCCGCCAGCAGGAAGCCAAAGGTCTGCGCGCCGGAATCGCCGAGGAAGGAAAGCGCGGGGGTCATGTTGAGGGCATATAGGCTGAGGGCCACACCAAAGAGCAGGGCGCTCAATTGGGCCAGCACAACCTGCCCGGAAATCAGGCAAACAACCATGAAAAACCCGGCAGAGATGGCCGCCAACCCGGCGGTCAGACCGTCCATGCTGTCGGTCAGATTGAGGGCGTTGGTGATGCCGACCAGCCAGAAAACTGTAATCGCAATCGTCAAACCATTAATCAGGCTATAGTCAAGCGTCCAACCCAGGCCATACAAGAACTCAACCCGAAAGCCATTCAAAACCAGCACGAGCGCGCCCAAAATTTGGCCGGTCAGTTTGAGCGGGGCGTTGAATCCGTAGCGGTCATCGAGCAGGCCGAAGACAAAAATTACCCCTGCGCCCATGAACAAGTCCCAAAGCGCCTCGTCCCACATGCCCCACAGCAGCATGACCAGCGGCAGGCACAGAATCAGGATAATGCCGCCCGCCAGCGGGGTGGGCTGGTGGTGTTGTTTATGCGCCGATTTGCCGGGTACGTCAATCAGCCCCAGGTGGCGCGCCAGCCTGATTCCCGGCCACCCAAGCGCAAAAGCCAGCAGGATGCTGGTCAGGACGATTTTGGCGGTGGTCATCAGGTCGAGCAGGTCGAGTTGGATGGTCATGCGGGCTTATGCGCTTTCGAGTAGTTTTTTGAGTTCATCGGGGGTGGTAACCGGGCTTTTGCAAACAAATCCCTGGCAAACATAAGCGGTCGGTTTATCGTCACGCATGGGGCGATTGTGGAGCAGGGGCGGCGCGTCTTTTGGTAGGGGCAAGAGGGATGACGCGCTGACCAGGTTTGGCCGCCAACCCGCGCGGACTTCCGCCAAAAGGGCTTTTGTCTCGGCTTGGGCGGGAGCGCCCACGACTGCCACCTGTTTGACCGTTGCGAGGGCGAAATCTGCGGCCCCGAGCCAGCGCGCGAAAGCCGTCGGGTAGCGGACTGCGGATTCGGCCACCAAGCGGAAGGAATCTTCGGCTTTGGTGCGGGTTTCGGCGCGCTCGGTCAAGGCCGAAAGGCGCAGCAGGGCCTCGACGGCCAGCGCATTCCCAGAAGGAGTGGCGTTGTCTTGCAGCTCTTTTGGTCGGTACAGTAGGGGCGGATGGCCATCCGCCCTTGCATCATCCGCAGGTGTATCGAAAAAGCCGCCCTCGGGGTCGCTGAAGCGTTCCATCATCTCGTCGGTCAGTTCCTGCGCGGCGGCGAACCAGCGATTATCAAAATCGGTCTCGTACAGGTCGAGCAGGCCAA
>JAWOIR010000005.1:0-14397 GCA_046484545.1 Anaerolineales bacterium | reverse complement strand
GGAGCCAGAGGCGGCAAGAATTTGTAACTTCTTTTGGTTCATCTGGCACTTTTGGCTCATCTGAGTCTTTTACTCCTCCAATTACGTCTTTCGACTTCGAGATTCTATGCTGGCGATAAGTTTGCTGAGCAGGTAGCCGGCTTCAGCTCGAAAGGATTCGGCTTGTTGGATTTGTTCTTCAGACGTGTAATAGAGTCTACCGGAAATAATAATTCAGGTAATCGAACAGGTTGAGATTGGCGTTCTGGTTATGCAGTCAAGCGGAATTCGAGACGCCAGTTGTGCAGGCCGCAGGCGGTTTCCATAGCAAGGTCATCAAACCCGGCGCGGAAATTGCGCAAAGTATCATGAACAATGCGGAAAACCTTGATGCCGCCAATACTGTGTTCGACACCAATGCGCTCTTTGGATAGTTCTTTGTTATTCTGTTTTTGCTCTGCGGTCAGTTCTTTGCCTTTCGGTTTTTTCATTGGTTGATAGGTAGTAACGCCTTCGGGTTCATAGCCTTGAAAGCCAGTATCTTTCCAGAGTTTGCTGCCTTTTGGAAATGGAACTGCTTGTTCGTCAGCCAGTTTTTTGTCATGTTTTTTGCCTTCACAGGTGGCACTCAGAGCCTTTACTTTTTTGGTAGGCTTTTCGCTGATTACATTGTTTTTGACAGTATGTCGACCTTTCTTGCCACTGTAGTACTCTTTTTGCCTTTCCTTGTTTTTCGGACGGCGAATCGGACGTTCGGTTCCATCGATGATAAAGGCCAAGTCTGGGCACATTTTCAATACTTGCGCAATATCCTGAGGCTTGCGTGCTGGCAACTGTTTTTCGTACCCTAAAGCCCGATTCAAAATAGGTGCCAAGCGGTGGATCCATTCTCCTGCTTGCGTTTGACCCATCCCGAATACATAGCCTTGTACTTCTTGGACAGGATAAACCTTGAAATAGAACAGGATAAAGAGCAGCTTATCTTCCAAGTTCTGTAGCGCGCCATTTCGGCCTCCGCCACGCTCACGCAGCCGTTTTCTACCGCGTTCTTTATCGCGCTCATCCAAATCGGCTTCATAAGCCCGCTCAAAGGATGGCAACAGTTCGTAAAAGGCCGCCAGGTTGAGGCCAGTCATACACTGAAAAACCGCCAAGTTCTTTTTGAGGAGTTGAAATTTGATCACCTTGCACCTGCCAAATCAGATTTTGACAGATTATACAAAATTTTGACTATTTCCGGTAAAGTCTAAAGTGTGCTACCCCATGTGACGCCGTCTGAAGACGGCGTTTTTTGTTCGCTGATATTTGGCGTAAAGAAGGCCGCAATGTGGAAATTCTTTTTTAACCAATGGGGTGTTTCATCCTGCGCCCGCCAATCAGGTGCATGTGCAGGTGGAAGATGGTCTGGCCGCCGTCGGCGCCGGTGTTGACAATCAGGCGGTAGCCGCCATGTTGGATGTTTTCCATTTCGGCAATTTTTCGGGCGGCGAGAAAGAGACTGCCAAGCGTCAGCGCATCTTCCGGCTCGGCCTGGTTGACCGATTCGATGTGGCGGTTTGGCACAATTAGGACGTGGGTCGGGCTGACGGGTTGATTGTCGCGAAAGGCGGTCACGTGCTCGTCGCGGTAAACGATGTCGGCTTTGGCTTCACCGGCGATGATTTTGCAGAAGAGACAGGTCATGTTGAGTGGTTTCCAAAAATGAAAAAAGCGCGAGGCCAGGTGAACCAGTAGGGCTTTGCGCATGGTTACGGTTCGGGGATTTCGCCATACAGCGGGGCGCAGACGATGTCGTAATAGTCCAGTTCGGTTGCCCGCACTGATTGGGCGTACAGGCTGGCCTGCTCGCTGATTTCACGCACATCAGGGATGTATTTGAATGCGGAAGGCGACCAGTAGCGCGGCAGGGTCAATAATGGGTCACCAGACGGGATTTCGGGCAGGAAACTGGGGCGGTTGGATTCAAAACCTTCGGCCTGGGGAACCCAGTTGTACATGACCGGCCCGCGCGGGTTGATGGTGAATCCCAGCAGGTAGTCGTAGTCGCGCATGATTTCAACGGCGCGCGGGGTAAATCCGCCGCCGGGCCAGATGTAGGCGATTGGTTTTTTGCCGAAGTATTTTTCCATCATTTCGAAGGGTTTGCCAAGTTCCTGGCGGATAAAGTCTTCTTTGGAACCTTCGCTGATATTGATGTTGTGAATGTAGCCATGCGCCTGGTGGTCAACCCAGCCTTCGGCGGCTAGTTCTGCGTTTTCGCGCCACAAGCGCGGACTTTCGTCGACGGTGATATAGCCGTTGATGACCGGCCAGCCCCATTTTTCGTAGTATTCATAAAAGGTGTCGTCGAAACTCTGGCGGTTTTTGCGGTCGTCAACGATGAGCAGGGCGGAGAGTTTGGGGATTTTGGCGTTATCGTACAGGAAATCGGCGGCCTGCTGCATGGTGATGGCTTCAAAGCCGTGTTCGTGCAGTTGTTCCATCAGGTAGTGAAATTCGACCGCGCTCATGTCGTGATACATGCCGGTTGCGGCGGGATTGGTGTCGCGTTTGGTGATGCCGTGAAACATTATCGGCATGATGACCGTGCCGGGTTCGGCGTTGGATGGGTCCCATTTGGCGCGCAAGTATTGGCAGGAATTTTCAATGTAAGTGACGGGTAGGTCGAAGGGGCGCAGCAGGTCGGTGTTGAACTGTTCGGGTAATGTGGGTGGGGTTCTTGTTGCTGTAGCGGTTGGCGCAGGCGTTTCGGTTGGCTGGGGGGTGGGGGGAAGTGTTGGGGGTAAAGTTGCTGTCGCAGTCGGGTCGCGGGCAATATCGGGCAAGGAAGGTTCAACGGCGACGGGCGGCATGGCGGCTGCGGGCTGGCAGGCGGCCAGGAAAACGGCGAACAGGATAAGGCTTAGCATGGTCTGGTTGAGGGTACGGGGTAAAGTCATAGGGTCGATTTTAACCGATTTAGCGAGGACACCTGCCAGACGCAGACATCCCCGCTAAAATCAAATTTGGGACGTGTTACTCGCCTTTGATGAAGGCTTCGGTCATCGCCAGGCAGACATCGTCTTTGAACTGCTTGGGCGGGGTTTTGAAGAAGTAGGAGGAGGGGCCGATGATGGGGCCGCTCAGTTTGCGGTCGAGGGCCAGTTTGGCGCAGCGCACGGCATCGATGATGACACCTGCTGAGTTAGGGCTGTCCCAGACTTCTAGTTTGGCTTCGAGATTGAGCGGTACTTCGCCGAAGGTGGTGCCTTCCATGCGAATGTGGCACCATTTGCGGTCGGTCAGCCACGGCACGTAGTCGGAGGGACCGACGTGGATGTTCTTTGCATCCAGTTCGTAAGGTATCATGCTGGTGACGGCCCCGGTTTTGGAGATTTTTTTGCTTTCGAGGCGTTCGCGTTCGAGCATGTTCATGAAGTCGGTGTTGCCGCCGAAGTTGAGTTGGTAGGTGCGGTCGATGCGCACGCCGCGGTCGACGAACAGGCTGGTGAGGACGCGGTGCAGGATGGTGGCCCCGACCTGACTCTTAATGTCGTCACCCAGGATGGGCAGACCGGCATCTTTGAATCGTTTGCCCCAGTATTCGCTGGAGGCGATGAAGACCGGGATGGCATTGACAAAGGCGCAGCCGGCTTCGATGACCTGCTCGACATACCATTTGGTTGCCATTTCGGAGCCAACCGGCAGGTAGGAGACGACCACGTCGGTTTTGGTCTCTTTGAGCAGTTTGACGATGTCGGCGGTGGGGCCGGGGGCTTTGGTGATGACCTGCGAAAGATATTTGCCCAGGCCGTCGTGAGTCATGCCGCGCACAACCGGCACGTTCATATGCGGCACATCGGTGAATTTGACGGTGTTGTTTTGCCCGGAGAAGATGGCTTCGCTCAGGTCTTTGCCAACTTTTTCGACGTCGACATCAATGCCGAGGGTGAATTCGATGTCCCGAATGTGGTAGCCGCCCAGGTTGACGTGCATCAGGCCAGGAACGCTGGCATCTTCCGGAGTGTCTTTATAGAATTCCACTCCCTGCACGAGCGATGAAGCGCAGTTGCCTACGCCGATTATCGCCACACGAACTTTTTTGTTACTCATACTGATTTTCTCCTTACGAAATTTTGAAATATTCGCCCCGGTTATTCAGGGGACAAGATGGATTTGGCGTAAATTTGCCACGCCCGTGGCCGAATTTTGCTGAAAGGCAGTATAATCTTATTATCTCACGAAGGCAAACAGGTGACACAGATTCCCATGCGCGCTCAAAGAGAAAATGAAAGCCAATCACACCAGGCCGACTGGCTGTTTACGATTGCGCGCCTTCTCAGCACTGATGTTGAGATGGAAACCCTTCTGGAAACCGTGACCAAGGCCATGGCCGATTTAACTGGATGTGCATCTGGCTCGGTTTTTTTGTATGATGACCAGGTTCACGCTTTGCGCTTTGTGGCTTCGTCCGATTCAATTCACCTGATTGCCCAGGAATTCCCCATTCCGCTCAGGAGCAGCATTGCCGGACTGGCTTTTTCGGAGAATCGCACTGTCATCATCAAGGATACAACCAAATTTGCCCGGCACTTCAAGAAAATCGACCAGGAGACAAATTTTGTCACCCATTCTGTCCTGGCAGTGCCCATCACCTATCAAGACCAGGTGCTTGGGGTTCTGGAAGTCGTTAACAAAAAAGGCGGGCTTGATTATAACGCGGAAGATGCCGCTCTTTTGGAGACTTTGGCCTCCTTTTTGGCGCTCTCTTTTGAAAACGCCAGCCTGGAAGGCATTATCGGAAAAATTAAGGAAGAAGCCGCCCGTCTCGATAAGATGAAAACTGACTTCATCGCCATTACCTCCCACGAACTGCGCACCCCGCTGGGATTGATTATCGGACATTCGACTTTCCTGCGCGAAATTGTCGATAGCGAATTTCACGACCAGATGGATACCATCATCCGCAACGCCATGCGGTTGAAGGAACTCATCGAAAATATGACCAGCGTGGATAACGCCCAGGCGGGCACGGCTGTCGTACGCGCGCACAATGTATCACTCAACAAAATTATTCACGATGCTATCGCGAAAATCAATGTTGAGGCCAAACACAAGAAAATCAAATTACAAGTGGACCTTGACCAACCGGCCATGATGATAGAGGGCGATGAAGAAAAAATTGGCATTGCCATCCTGAACCTGCTGCGAAACGCCGTCATGTTTACCGATGAAGGCGGCAGCGTGGTCATCAAGGCCAGGGAAAAAGATGCCAAAATTTATCTCTCGGTCATCGATAGCGGCATCGGCATTCCCGAAAAAGATATTGCGCACATTTTTGAACGCTTCTACCAGGTCGAATCGCACCTGACGCGCAAACACGGCGGCATGGGACTGGGGCTTTCCGTCGCCAAAATGATGGTCGAAATGCACGGAGGCAGCATCACCGCCAAGAGCATTCTCGGAAAAGGCAGCAAATTCACCATTACCCTGCCGGTCGACTCTTCCAGCGCCGAAGCCGGCTCCAAAGTTTTCATCACCTAATGCCCACACCACGCCCGCTTGTCATCGTCGGACAACTGCGCCGACAATATCTCCTGCCGCCCGATGGCCCGCCCCTGCTCGATAAGCCCGGCGGCAATTTGTTATATGCCGCCGCCGGGGCGCAATTGTGGAACGAATCTGGTGAAGAAAGCATCGCCATGCTGGGGCGCATCGGCGAAGACTACCCCCAGGAATGGCTCAGGAATTTCAAAAAAATCGGCCTCGACACCCAGGGCATCAAAATCCTGCCCGAAAGCCTCGACCTGCGCCACTTCCTGGTCTACACCGGAACCCGCGCCAGCGAAACAGCCAACCCGGTCTCCCATTTTGCCCGTCTGGGCCTGACCTTCCCCAAATCTCTGCTCGGCTATCAACCGCCCGAAAAAAAAGAAGACAGCCGCGCCCGCCAAAACTTCGATTCGCCGCGTCTGCTCGACATCCCCGAATTCTACAAGCAGCCGCACGGCGTCCACCTTTGCCCGCTCGATTTTGCCACCCACGTGCAATTTGCCGCCGCCTTTCGCCAGTTCGGTGCCACTATCATCACCATCGACCCCACACCCGGCTATATGAACGCCAACTTCCTGGTCGATTTGCGCTCCCTGCTGCAAGGTGTCAGCGCCTTTACCCCTTCAGAAGACGACATTCGCAACCTGTTCTGGGGCCGCACCGAAGACCTGTGGGAAATGGCCTCCATTTTGGGCGGGTTTGGCTGCCAGGCCATTGTCATCAAACGCGGTATGCGCGGCCAGTACCTGTACGAAACCGAAACAGGCCGCCGCTGGGAAATCCCCGCCTACCCCAACAACCCGGTCGATGTCACCGGCGCGGGCGATACCTTTTGCGGCGGATTCCTCGTCAACTACGCCAAAACCCTCGACCCCCTGCAAGCCACCCTGCACGGCAACGTGGCCGCCTCGCTCACCATCGAAGGCAGCGGCCCCTTCTACGCCTTCGACGCCATGCCCGGTCTGGCCCAGGCGCGCCTGCGTTCGCTCTCTGAAATCGTCAAAGAAATCTCATGAGAGAAATCCTGGCCGAACTCGCCGTAAAAATCCAGAAAGTCGCCGCACCGACTTTCCAAGAGGCCGAGCGCGCCCGCTTTGTGCTGGAAATGTTCCGTCAAAGCGGCTTATCTCAACTGGACATTGATTCCGCTGGAAATGTCTTTGCCTGCTTCCCAGGCGCGGGAGCGGACTCACCCCTGGTTGTCTCCGCGCATCTCGATACCGTTTTCCCCGCTGAAACCGACCTTGCCATTCGGCGTGAACCGGGCCGTATCTACGGCCCCGGCATCGGCGATAACGCCGCCGGCGTTGCCGGGCTGTTCGGGCTGGTCAAAATGCTCCAGGAACGCAATATCCGCCTGCCCGGCGACCTGTGGCTGGTTGCAAACACCTGCGAAGAAGGCCTGGGCGACCTGCGCGGCATGAAAGCCGTCTGCGAACGCTTTGGCCCAAGTCCGCGCCTGTACCTCGTCCTCGAAGGCATGGCGCTGGGGCACATTTACTATCGCGGAATCGGCGTGCGCCGCTACAAAATCACCTGCCACACACGCGGCGGACATTCATGGAGCGATTACGGCCAGCCCTCCGCCATCCACGAACTCGCCCGATTGGTGACAGCCCTGGGCGGCCTGTCCCTGCCCGCCAGCCCGCGCACCACACTCAACGTCGGGCGTATCGCAGGCGGCACCTCGGTCAACACCCTGGCAGCCGAAGCCTGGCTTGAACTCGATTTGCGCTCCGAGGGCGAAGACGAACTTCGCAAACTCATCCAACAGGTCGAATCCCTGGTTGAGGGCAGCAACCGTTCCGATGTCTGGTTCGAGGCCGAGATTATTGGTCAGCGACCTGCCGGGGAATTAGGCCGCAAACACCCGCTGGTGGGCCTGGCCCAGGATTGTCTCGCCGCTCAGGGCATCGAAGCCACCCTGACGCAAGGCTCCACCGATGCCAACATCCCGCTCAGCCTGGGCTATCCGGCCATCGTGCTTGGACTGACTCGCGGCGGCGGCGCGTACACTCTGGACGAATACATCGAAACCGAACCACTCGAACACGGCGCGGAACAACTTTTCAACTTTGTCCGCAAGGTTTGGGATGTCACTGATAAAAGGGAAAACACATGAGCGAATCCATCGACGCCACCGTCATCATCGTCGGAGCCGGGCCTGCCGGTTCGACTGCCGCTTACTTCCTGGCAACTGCCGGGGTGGATGTGCTGCTGGTTGACCAGGCCACCTTCCCCCGCGATAAATCCTGCGGCGACAGCATTTGCCCGGGCGCGGTTGAAATTCTCGACAAAATGGGCCTGAGCGATTGGGCCAACCTGAAGGGCTACGCTAAAAATATCGCCTACCGACTGAGTTCACCGAACGGCAGTGTGGCCTATATTCCTTTCCCAGAGAAGTTCTCGCAATACCCCAATTACTTAATCCCACGCCGCGAGTTCGACCACGCCCTGGTACAGCACGCCGTCTCTGCCGGGGCGCGCCTGCGCGAGGGCGTGCGCCTGACCGGTATGTCCAGAATCAGCGCGGAAGTCGTCCAGGTGACAGGGACGGAGGGCAAAACCCCGGTCAGCCTGAGCGCCAAACTGGTCATCGCCGCCGACGGCAGTATCTCCGCCTTCACCAGCCGCCTGGGCATGGTTCCCGGGCCGGCAGATGGACTGGCCCTGCGTCAGTATTACAGCAACGTGGCCGGGGAGCCGGGACTGTTTGAGCTGCATTGGGAAAAATCCGTGCTGCCCGCCTATGGCTTTATCTTTCACATGAATGATGGAATCGCAGTCTTTGGAACCGGCATGTTCCGCAAAGACGAGCAGCGCTTGTAGGCCAATATTGAGGAACGACTGCAAACTTGCATCAGCAACAATCCCTATGCCCGCGACGCACTCAAGTACGCCGAGCCGCTTGGCCCAATCGCCGGGCATCCCTATCGCGATGATGCCGAACGGGTCAAGCCATATGCCGACAACCTGCTGCTGGTCGGCGATGCCGCCGGAACCGGCCATCCAATGACCGGCGAAGGCATCGGCCCGGCCATGGTCAGTGCGGAAATGGCTGCCCTTTATGCGATAGACGCCCTGCAAAAGGATGATGTCTCCGAGGCCGGGCTTTCAGGTTATGGGGTGGCCTTCCATCAGAAATTCGACAGCCTGCACAAAATCTCGCAACTGGCGCGCAATGCTCTTACCTTCCCCTGGATGGTCGACCGCACTGTTCAACGCTGCGCCAAAGACCCGGTCTTTGCCGCGAACATGGCTGGAATTTTGGCCGGGGTGGTCTCACCGGGTGAAATGCTAAAACCCGGCATGGTCTTGCGACTGATTGCCGGATAAGTGTGGCCTTATCGTCTCCCTAAAAAATTTTTCAAACCGGGGAGATTAATACAAAAATCAACCCGCCGGATGTTATAGAATCTCAATTCGCGTGAACGAAACACCCACCATCGTCCTGGCCTCCAACTCCGCGCGGCGCGAACTGCTGGCCCTGGGCGGATGGTCGTTGGCCCTGGATGTGGCCGACATCAACGAAGATGTGCGTCCCGGCGAACAGCCTGCCTGCCGCGCTGCGGGCCGGGACTAAGACATCCTCGTGCAGATACCACTGTCGTGCTGGACAGAGAAACCCTAGGCAAGCCTGCTGACGCCATCGAAGCGCGCGCCATGCTCATCCGCCGCGCGGGCAACTTCATCGGGGGCAAAGACGACTTCTTCGCGCCCCATTAGTTTTTCATCCACCTTGCGAACGATGAGATTCAAATGCCCGGCATGGGCGACATAGTCCAGGTCGTCAGCAGGGACGGTCAGGACGGGGCAAAGGCTGAAGTTGGCAATCCAGTTCTCGTACAAGTCGTTCAGGCTGGCGAGGTAATCGGCTGTGATGGTGCGCTCATAGTCCCGCCCGCGCCGGGCAATACGGTTAAGCAGGGTCGGCACAGAGGCGCGTAAGTAAATGACCAGGTCGGGCGGCGGCAGGAAGTCCATCGTCGTCTGGTACAGGTCGCGATAAGTTTGGTAGTCGCGCGGGGTGATGTGCCCCTGCAAGTACAGGTTGTGGGCAAAAATCTCGGCGTCCTCGTAAACGCTGCGGTCCTGGATGACCGAAGTCGGGTGACAGGCAATCGCATGATGAGCGCGCAGGCGGTGGGTGAGAAAGAAAACTTGCGAGTGAAAAGACCAGGCAGCCATATCGCTATAAAAATCGGCCAGGTAAGGATTTTCGGCCACCGGCTCGTAGAAAGGCTGCCAGCCCAGGCGTTCGCACAGACCGTCCACGAGGGTTGATTTTCCAACGCCGATGTTCCCGGCCACCACCACAAATTTCTTCATTACGGCAATTCCCCCGCCAATTCCAGGTCTATAATTTGCTTGAAAATGTCATACGGCTGCGCGCCGACAATCGGGATTCCGTTCAGGAAAAAAGTCGGCGTCGAGCCAATGCCCAGCGAGCGCGCAAACTGCAAGTCTTCATCCACCGTCAGGGCATAGCGGCCTGAGCGATAGCATTCCATCAGGGCTTCGGCGTCCAGCCCCAGGTCGCGGGCATATTGCTCATAGGCCTGGTCGTTGAAATCGTATTCGTAAGTAAACAGGGCTTCATGATATTCCCAGTAAGCGCCCTGCTCATCGGCGCAGTAGGAGGCCTGGGCCGCATCGGCAGAATTGGGGCGAATAACCGGCAAATTGCGATAGACAAACTTAATCTTATCGCCATACTCCGCCATCAGGCGCGGAAGTACGTCATCATGCCAACGCTTGCAATATGGGCACTGGTAATCACTGAACTCCACCAGCACAATCGGGGCGTCGGCAGGGCCAAGCGCCGGCAGGTCGTCACGATTGACATCGTAGCGGGTCAACTCTTCCGGGATTTGGATTTGGTTTGAGGGTTCTTCCTGCACCGCCTGAGCAGGCAACTCACCGGTGGCCGTATCCTCCATCAAAGGCTGCTGTCCTGGCACAACCGCCGCAACAGCAGCAGGCTCACCACCCCGCCAATACCAGCCCGTCAAGAAACCGGCACCAAAAAGGAACAGGCCCAGAAAAACCATTAAAACCGTATTGGGCCATCGCGGCAACTTTGGCCGCGCGCGCCGCACAGGTTGCGACGTTTGAATATTAGGAAGTTGTTCAAGTTCGCTCATGGCGCGCATTATACTTGCAAAATCCCCCTGCAAGGTGCTATCATCAAAGGGACTCTCTGATATTTGTCGTGAATGAGGCCGCATTTTGGGGTGTGAACCGGGCTTACGCGCGGCTCACACCCCAAAATGCGGGGACTTACCACGGGAATTCCTAAAGAACCCATCAAAGCAAAAGGAGAAAAGATGAAACTACGATTTTTCCTGCCCCTGCTGCTGGCGATACTGGCCTGCAGCGCTCCGGGACTGGCCCCACGTCCGACGGCTGAACCGCTCATTTTCCCGACCCCGGTGCTGCAGACGGTCACGCCGGTCAATACCCTCGACCCGCTCATCCCGACCCTTGAACTGGCTACCCTTGAACCAGGCGCCTCCACGCCGACGCTGAGCGCCGCCACCGCCACCCTGAGCACCGACCCGTTATCCGAAATCGAAATCAGCACCGACAAGTTCTACTACGGGTCAGGCTGTTCGCCCAGCGAAGTCACTTTTACTGTTACCGTCAGCCAGCCTGAGAAAGTGTTCAGCGTCCTGTTGTTTGTGCGCCTGCGCAGCCAGAAAACCGGGGCGACAAGCCCGTGGAATACCGGACGCAGTATGCGTCCGCTCGGCGGCGGTCAGTATGAATACCCGATAGGCTTGTCGCGGATAGCCAATTACCATGAATACAGCCCCGCCTGGCTGCAATATCAGTTCGTGCTGACCGATTCGCGCGGCGATGTCGTCGCTCGCAGCCAGGTTTTTACCGATAAAATCAAACTCGAACGAGATTGCCCGTAAAACTTATGGGCGAGGAGCGCGTATATCTTTGTATATACGGAGGTAAACATGACCCAAAAATCAAAATCTGTCCCCTGGTATCTGTGGCCTTTCTGGGCCATCTGGACAATTGTCACCACCATCCTTGAGATGACCGGGCGCTTTGTCGCCATTCTAATCGGGTTGCTGTTTGTACTGATTGGCGTACTGGTCAGCCTGACGGTGATTGGCGCAATCGTCGGAATCCCGCTGGCCATTGTCGGCTTCCTGCTGGTTGTTCGCGGGATTTTCTAAACATAAGGCGGCCTGTGCATGGCCGCCTTATGTTTTAACGCGAAAAGGTTTTTTTACGCAGGGCAATCAGTGGCTTCTTGATGACAGGCAAGCGCAGCAACAACAAGAGAATAATTAGAACCCCATAAAGCAGGGGCTGGGAAATGTCCCCGCTCAGGGTGAGTAAATCTCCTTTTCTGGCCATGAAGAAATGCACTACCACCAACAGCGGGATGACATACGCCAGGCGGTGCAGGCGTTTCCAGTTGCGTCCCAGCCGCTTCATCCAGTAATTGAACGAGGTCACAGCCAGGGGCAGGAGCAGCAGGAAGGCTATCGCGCCGATAATGATGTAAGATTTTGTGCCGACATCGCGCCAGATGGCCCACAGGTCGAGGGCGTAATCGAGCGCAAAAAAAGTGAAGACATGCAGGGCCGCATAGAGAAAGCCATAGTTCCCCAAAGCCTTGCGGCGCGACAGGGGTTCTTTCCACCCCGAAATCGAGGTCAGGGGCGTACAGGCCAGCGAGAGCAAGAGAAAATTAATCGCGTAGTTGCCGGTGCGCTGCTCGACGGCCTGGATAGGATTGGCGGTCAGGTTGTTCCTGAAAAAATCGAGGATGAGCAGCGCCAGCGGCAGCCAGCCTGACAGATGAACGATGATTTGCAGAGGGGTGTATCGCTTTGACTTCACAATTTTCACAACACCGATAAAAATTATTCCGGCTGTCGGAGGACTTCATAAGCCTGGATGGGTTTTTCGCGCCCCTTGAGCGACACCGCCCCAATGCGGCGGGTCTGGTATTTGCTGACGATGGCAGCCATCGTCGCCGGGCCAATCACCAGCCGATTAGGACGCGCCAGTTCCTGCATTCGGAAGGAAACGTTGACGGTATCCCCCAGCGCATTAAACTCAATTCGCTCATCACTGCCGATATAACCAACCATCGCCAGGCCCGTATGAACCGCGACACCAATAATCATTTCAACATCATCGCCAAATTCGAGCATTTTGACACTGTCGAGAATTTCGAGACCGGCGCGCACAGCATGTTCTTCAGCCAGGATGCCGTCGGCTGGCTGCCTGCGGTCTTCAAAAATTGCCATAACGCCATCGCCCAGATAGCGGACGCTGCCGCGATGTTTGAAAATAATACTGGTAGCCTCCTTGTAATAAGCATTGAGAATTTCAGCAAAACGTTGTGTTCCAATCTGCTCTGCCAGGGCAGTCGAACCGGCCATGTCACTGAACATAATACTAACCTTCGATTGGCGCAAGCCGGGCAATTGACCGGTGCGCTCGTAATCTTCGATTAATTTACTGGCTTCTTCGGGCGGCACAAAACGGGTAAACAATTTTTGGATATTTTCCTGCTGCCTGAGTTTATCCATCAATTCCATGCGCTGGATGGTCAGGGCAACCTGGTGGCTGATGGCAATCGCCAGTTGCAGGTCACGGCGGCTAAAGGGACGGGTTCCAGAGCGGCCTTTGGAGAAGTGCATCAGACCAAGCATATCCTGCTCGCCGCTAATCACAGGAACAAACATGTCCGTTGGCGTTACCTCTGCCGAGTGGTGTCGAATCGCATTCAAGGCAGACGAGCCAGGCAATATATTGCCAATCTCAGGAAAATCCTTGTAATGAACAATCAGGCAATTATCAATCGCCATGGTGTGCTTCATCATTCCACGCACTTCATTCATAGCTTGCTCAATATCCACAATCGTATTCAGGCGTTTGGAAACCTCGTAAAGCAAGACGGCATGTTCATCGAGCGATTCGAGCAGAAGTTCGCGTGTAAAGTGGTGCGTGCCGCGCGGGTTTTGCGCTCCCAGCTTGATTTGCGACTCATCAATCACATGAATCACAGCCTGCCCAATACGAATAACATCGTTTGATTGCAGATTGCACGAACCGCTAATACGCTGGCGATTGACATAAGTGCCGTTGGTGCTGTTCAGGTCATTGATAACGACCTGGCTGTTGCCAGAATCCAAAAATACATCGGCGTGAGTGCGCGAAGCCGAGACATCCTGCAAAACAATGTCATTCTCTGCATGGCGACCGATACGAACTTTACCGTCTCTCAATTCCACAATACGCGCATCAGTATTGGGTTCACTGACGTTAAGTCTCCACATAACCGCCTCTATTTGAGTTTGTCCCACATTAAAAGTAAAGCCGGAATTATCCACAGATTGCGCGGGCAGGCAAGCCTTAACCAGCGCGATCTGCGCCAACCTTACAATTTTATTAAGCGTATTATACGCCGATGCCCACCATTTTGGTTAAGTGAACTCCTGGCTCTCTGATATTTGCCGTGAAGAAGGCCGTATTTTGGGGTAAGCGCGCGCGTGTGCGGCGCGCTCATACCCCAAAATACAGGGACTTACCACGGGAATTCCCAAAGAGCCAATTCCTAAATCACCCCTAATTTCTTGCCAACTTCCTTAAAGGCCTGCAAGCCTTTGTCCAAATCTTCGGTCTGGTGCGCGGCGGAAATCATCACGCGGATGCGCGCCTTGCCCTGCGGCACGGTCGGGAAGCCAATCGCCATCGCAAAGACACCCGTCTCGAACAACTCACGGCTGAATTGCTGAGCCAGCGGCGCTTCGCCGAGCATTACCGGGGTAATCGGCGTCTCACTCACGCCGGTATCGAAGCCCAGGTTTTTCATCTCGGCCTTAAAGTATTTGGCATTGGCCCACATTT
>JAWOIR010000414.1:0-4180 GCA_046484545.1 Anaerolineales bacterium | reverse complement strand
GGAACGTTGTTCAGGTTTCCGCCTAGCACGCTGGAGTTGAACGGAACCCAACAGGTGGATGCGTCCAGCCGGGCCGGGTTCTGGATGAAAAGCCAGGCCTGGTCATTGGAGATGCCCTTGAGCAAAACGGTCGCCCCGGCCTGGAACACGGCCACCGAATCATCGTTCTCCGCCGGGGTGCTTCGGCAGGCAGTCTCAGCCCGCGCCGTCGCGGTTGGCACATCGGGCAGAGGGAAACAGTGCCCACTGTTGGAAATTACGCTGTGGTTAGGATTCGCCACCAGCGCGCATAATTGCGAAGCGTTCTGGGGGCGGTCAGCAGGCCGATAGCCGGTAAAGGGCCGCGGCCCACCGTATACTCGCCAAGGCCCTGTACCAGGCGTACCAGCCTGGTCGAATGGCAC
This sequence comes from Anaerolineales bacterium, assembly GCA_046484545.1. Lineage (GTDB taxonomy): Bacteria > Chloroflexota > Anaerolineae > Anaerolineales > Villigracilaceae > UBA8950. The sequence continues at coordinate 3,776 of JAWOIR010000414.1, read as the reverse complement.
AGTGTTAAAGAAAAAGTGAACGTGTGTGCCGGGCAGGACTTCGGTGTACTCAAAGGTTTCATACTCTAACACATACTGATTCTGGGCGTTGATTGTGATACTGTTGATGCGCACAAATTTCTCGTCCGATGGGATAACCAGCGGCGGCGGTTCGGGCAATTCCCAGGCAGTATCTTCCGGGTCAACAATCGGGATGCTGTTGGCATTGGGGCCAAAGTCGCCCTGTTGAAAATGAAGCCAGCACACATCATCGACATTATCCATATGTTGGGATAGCAACCACTCTGAATTTGTGCTGCGGCCCTGGATATTAATGACTTCGCCTGACTGGAACACGCCTCGGATATCACTAGTCTGGTCAGGCGCGGAAAAACACTCGACCTCCCGGTTGATGGCCGCGCGGGGCAGTTCGGACAACGAAAAGAAATCAAAATCTGCCGGGATATCGTTCGGTGATTGTAAAGCCGTCACTCCCACGCGGATGTTTGAGAGTTCGTGTTCGTGTGTTCCCACCAGGTGCCAAATGTAACCATCCGCACTGTAGAAGGCCGAATACAGGTTGCCCGTCTTTCGCAGGCGCAGGTAAACCTGGCTGCCCCAGGTTTTCGTGGCAAAAATTTCATTTTCAATGGCTGAATTTTTCCAATTGTCAAAGTAAAGCCCGTCTCCCACACAGTTGGTTGGTGAATCGCAATAAGCGCGCCCGAATTGCAGGGCATTATCCTTATCCTGGAAGACAACCAACCCGGCAAACTGGTAATTCGCTTGCGGCATATAGCGTACCAGGGTACTGATTTCAAAATCTCCGTCGGGCGCTTCGCGCAGCAGCAGGTTGGTGGGGATTCCATCAGTACCGAAACTGGTTGCCGATGCGATAATCTGGAGCGTGCCTGGCTGGTTGGAAAGACTCCATCGTGACGGGTCTTCAGATTCCCACTCCCAGCCCTCGGCCAGTTGATTTTCGAATCTGTCATCGAAGTAAACACCGGGAATGATTTCAATCGCTGAGACCAACGCATCGGTTGACGAAGTTTCAACTTCAGGGATGTCTGTGTTTGCGGCAGTTAGCGTTGCAGGCGGAATGTCCGTCGGTGCGGAAGCGGCGAGGTTGGCCCTGATGAAGTTAATGCCCACCACAAGTGCCAGGATACCAACCAGGCCGAGTCCAATAATCCCGGCTCCGGCCAGCGCCCAAACAGGAAATCCCTTCCTGGCTGGTTCGATTTGTGATTGTGGCTTGTACGATGGTTGGGAGGGCGGTGTGTAATTCGAGGGAGCAGATACCGGTGGCGTGGTTGACGGACGGGGAGGCGGCTCCGATACTGGCTCGCGAATAGTGGGCAGGTTTGCATCGGAGGGCGGCGCGGCAGGCGTCTGTACGATGGTCTTCGGGGTGGTTGTTGGGGCAGATAGTACAGCGGAAGTGGGCGAAATCGCCTCCTGGATGGCGTGGATAAACTCATCGGCCGTCTGGTAACGGTCTTCAGGGTGCTTGGCAAGCGCTTTGAGCAGTACCAGTTCAAGTTCTTCGGGCAGGTCAGGCACAAAATTTCGTGCCGAAGGCAGGGGATCCTGGATGTGCTTGAACACAATGGCGATGGGAGTCTCTGCAGAATACGGTACGCGCCCTGTCACCATCTCGTAAAGGACGATACCCAACGAGTAGATATCACTGCGTCCATCCACTGTCTTGCCGGTTCCTTGCTCTGGCGACATATATGCTGGAGTTCCCATAACGGCTCCGGAGGAAGTCAGCATGGAGGTCGCTTCGGACATGCGCGCCAGACCGAAGTCAGTCAGCAGGCAGTTGCCGCGCTCGTCAATCAACACATTGCTGGGCTTGACATCGCGGTGAATCATGCCGCGCGCATGGGCATAACCAAGCGCGTCAGCAATCTGGGTTGCAATGCGCCGGATTTCAGGATTAGTCATGCGCCGCGATTTGAGCAGGTCGCTCAGCGTACCGCTCTGCACAAATGGCATAACGATGTAAGTGAAGCCGTCCGACTCACCGTAATCGAATACCGGCAGGATATGCGGGTGCTGCAACTGTGCCAGCAACCGCGCCTCGCGCTTGAAACGAGCCGTAAACTCCTTCGATTGCGCCATTTGTTGCGGCAAAACTTTGAGTGCCACATGGCGTTCCATGGATGGCTGGTACGCCTTATAGACTGCCGCCATGCCCCCTTCACCCAGTGGGGCAACAATCTGGTATGGGCCAAACTGCCTGCCTGTCAAATTTTCCACAGCAAACCACCTCTTGCACTAATTAAGTTGACAATTTTCACCTAGTATAGCATGTATTTTGCGCCTGTTTATCGTCATTTTGGGATGATTGCTGATATTTGCCGTAAAGAAGGTCGCATTTTTGGATGATTGCGGAGCAGGCCAATTCAAACGAGGCACTTGCTATTTCCCCCGGTTATAATTTGCGCTTGCCAAAGAAAAAGGAGACAAAGCATGAAAATAGACATTATCGGTGTTCCCATTGACCTGGGCGCGGGACGGCGCGGGGTCGATATGGGCCCCAGCGCCATCCGCTATGCCAACCTGCAGCACGAACTTGAAAAATTCGGCCATGAAGTGCAGGATAAAGGCAACGTCGAAGTTCCGATAGCCGAGACCTGCATCGTCAACGAGCCGAACCTGCGCTACATTGATTGCATTGTGCCAATGGCGCGCCGGACTGCCGGGGCGGTTGCCACCTCTATCCAGGCTGGCCGCTTCCCGGTGGTGCTGGGCGGCGACCACAGCATATCCCTGGGCTCGGTGCGCGGCGCGGCGCGCGGACGCAAAATCGGCCTGTTGTGGGTGGATGCCCACGCCGATTTCAACACCCACGAAACCACCCCCTCCGGCAACATTCACGGTATGCCCCTGGCCGCGCTGTGCGGCTACGGTGATTCGCGCCTGGTGCAGATGTGGAACGAACCTGTCCCCGTGATTGACCCGGGCCGGGTTGCCATCCTCGGCGCGCGCGACCTGGACGAGGACGAAAAGACTCTCATGCGCCAGGCCGGGGTGATGGTGCTGGGAATCGAGCAAATTGACCGTCTCGGCATGTTCAACGCCGTCTCGAAGGCCCTGGCGCACATCTCGCAGGATACGGATGGGATTTACTTGTCCTTTGACCTCGACTCGCTCGAACCGAGTCACGCTCCCGGTGTGGGAACGCCGGTGGCTGGCGGATTGAGTTATCGTGAAGCGCATCTGACCTGTGAACTGGCTCACGAAAGCGGCAAACTCATCGGCCTGGACATGGTCGAGAGCAACCCCATCCTCGACACGGTTAACCAGACCGCCCACCTGTCGGTTGAATTGATTGCCTCCGCCCTGGGACGCCGCACCTGGGCCGATTGATGTTTTTTGGTTCTACCGTTTTTAACGGGATGGCGCGTAGGGGCGACCCGCCAGGGCATAACCAGATGTTTTTTTGCAAGAAATTCCGGCAGAAGTGGAGTACTTCTCGCGCTTGACGGGTCGCCCCTACGAATTTTCCCGGAGAGCCTGTTTTTTACGCGGATTCTCCCTCCGTCAGTAGGGCAACGGCATAGGGAGACAAGACCAGGTGGCCTGCGGATACTTTCTGGCCGCTCAAGTGTTCAACGGCGGGCCAGGGCAGGTTGATTTCCTGTTCGGCGCGGCTGTGGTTGATGACGAAATACAGCAATTTGCCATCCGCCAGGGTGCGGGTGCGTACTTCGACCGTGGGCGGGGCGGCAAAGGGGTTGAGATTGGCGGCGGAAATCACCTGGTTTACCAGGGTTTGCTGGCTG
>JAWOIR010000412.1:0-7863 GCA_046484545.1 Anaerolineales bacterium | reverse complement strand
TTGGGTATAGTTTTTTAATTTTCCGGGCAATTTCAATAACGCCGCGGGTATGTCCATGGGCCGTATCCACGACAATCGCGTCCACATTAGCATCGACAAGCGCTTCCGCCCGCAAAAGTGTATCAGAAGCAATTCCGACGGCGGCGGCGACCCTCAGCCTGCCCTGTCCGTCTTTATATGCATTCGGATGTGCCTGGATCTTAATTATGTCTTTATAAGTGATCAATCCAACCAGCCGCTTGTGATCATCCACAACGGGAAGTTTTTCAATACGATGTTTCTGCAGAATTTCAGCAGCTTTTTCAAAAGAAATAAATTCGCTGGTGGTAATCAGGTTGGTCTTGGTCATCACTTCCGCGATAGGCCTGTCGGTGTTGCGTTCGAAGCGGAGATCACGATGGGTAACTATTCCGACAAGCTCCTTGTTATTTTTCACAACCGGAATGCCGCCAATGCCATACTCTTTCATCAACGCAAGTGCATCTCTAACAATCGCGTCGACAGGAAAGGTAATCGGGTCGAGTATCATGCCATTTTCAGCCCTCTTCACTTTTCTGACCTGGTTGGCCTGTTCCTCGATAGATAACCCTTGATGGAAGCCATCGGGTTTTTGAGTTCGTGGGCCACGAAGGAAACAAACTGACTCTTGGCCTTGTTGGCTGCGTCGATTTGGGCGTACAGTTGGGCGTTGGCAATCGCAATGGCAGCATGGTCGGCCAGACGGCTGAGAAAGTCCAGTTCGTCCTGTTGGAAGCGTTCGGCGGAGTTACTCTCGAGGAGGAAAAGGCCGATAACACGTACTTCGCGCCGAATGGGGATAACCATCTGGCTGCGCGCCCCTTCCAGGAAAGTTCCCATTTGACTGCTGTTTTCCATCACAATCCGGCGCGGCTGCGCACTGGCAATTGCCTCCCGGATGGCAGGGTGGTCGAGCGGGATGATGGCGTCTTTGTACTTCTCAATTTCGGATTGGTAGCCGTTGTGGGCCATAATTTCGACGCCCTGCTCCTGGACAAAACCGATGAAACCGGCATTGGCATTCGATTGGCGCATGGCCCAGTCCAGGGTAATGCGCATGGCGCGGTCGAGTTCGAGGCTGGCATTTAGTTCGCGGTCGATGCGCTGCATGACGGAAAGTTCTTCCACACGGGCGGTCAATTCCTGGTCGGTCAGGGTGTATAAGCGGGCATTTTCGATGGCAACCGCTGCCTGGCCGGCAAAGGCCGAAAGCAGGTTCTGATCGTCTTCGCTGAAGGGCTGGCCATCGCGCTTGTTGATGATTTCAATCACACCGATAATACGGTCCTTGACCTCCATTGGCACGATAAGAATGGCTCTGGTGACGAAACCAGTTTGTTTGTCGGTATCCGAACTCCAGGTCTGGGTTGCCTGTACATCGTTGACGATAACCGGCTTGCGGCTATCTACCGATTTGCCGACAAAGCCTGTACTGGGCGGCAGTCTCTGCCCAACCAAATTGGAAGCAACCGGGCCGACCGTTACCTGGAAAATCAATTCATCGGTTTGTTCGTCAACCAGGAACAGGCTTCCGGCTTCGCTGTTGAGAATGTTGACCGCGCTTTCGAGAATGCTCTTGAGCAGCGGCTGCAACTCCAGGGTCGATGTTAACTGGCGGGTGATGATGTTCAGGGTAGATAACTGCTGGGCGCGGCGTTCGGTCTCTTGAATCAGGCGCGATTTGACGATTGCGCCCGCCGCCTGGTCTGCAATTGCCTGCAATAGTTCCATTTGCGCCGCTGTGTAAATCACATCCGGGTCGCGGGAGGCAATGCACAACGCGCCCAGGGTATCAGAACCGGTATTAAGTGGAACACCCAGCCAGGCGTGTAGCCCCTTGCTATGCGGGGTGACGCCCAGAATTTGGCACTGACTTATGAAATCCTGGGTTATGATGGCGCGGCGGGAGGCGATGATTTCCTGCCCCAGGGTGGCTTTGGGCAAGAGCGGCACATTTTCGCGGGCTGGTACGCGCTCGTCATTTTCCAGGTAGAAAGCATAGGAGGCGTTTTGAGCCGCCGAATTGTACAGAATCAGGTGCAGGTCTGATACCGGGATAATCTGGGAAGTTTGGGCGTAAATCAATTCCAGAATGTCGTCGAAATCAAGGGTAATGTTGATACCCTGCGAGATGCGGGCCAGGATGTTCATTTCGTGGACGCGCCGTTCCATGGTGCTTAATGCCTGGGCGCGCTCCAGAGCAACCGCCGCCTGGCTGGCCAACGCCTCAAGGAAAGTGAGATCAATACTGGTGTAAGGTTCGCCAGACAGGCGTTCGCCAATTGCAATCCATCCAATCAGTCGTTCACGGCCCGGCATTGGGACAAGCAACTGCGCGCCAATGAGCAGCAGGCGCGCACGTTCAGCCTGCATCTTTACCGGACTACGGTCAGGCTCAAAGAATACCGGCAGTTTTTCGTTTCGCAATAACTCGACCAGCGGGCTTTGAGCGGTAAAACGAATGTCGCTGCTGGCGCTGCCTGTTTCATCGGCAGTGGGGACGTACTGGTCACTGGCCGATTCGTAAACAAAAATATGCAGTTGGCTTGGCAGCAGGCTGACCGAAATCTGGTCGCGCAAAATGCTCAAGACCTGCGACAAATCCATAGCAGCGGTCAGCGCGCGGGTAAATACCGTAATTCTTTCCTGATGCGCGCGCTCGCCACGGAAGAAAATCGAATCAATCACTTCCTGCAAACGAACCCGCACCGGGTTGAGCAACAAAGCCGCCAGAAACACAGCCAGCGCAATTACGATAGGATGATTGAATACGCTGCCAAAGACAAGCGATGCGCCAACCGCAAGCGCCAGATAGCCCAAAATCGCCAGGACGGTCAGGGATGCATACAAAAAAGCGCGCCCAAGGACATAATCGGTGCGTATCAGGCGATAGCGCAGGATGGCGTACCCGGTTGTGAGCGGGAAAATGATAATCGGCAGGAAGAGCAGCATCGAAAACTCAGTGACAACAAAGGCCGCGCGGAGCAAATAAACAATGACCGGGCCAAAGGCAAAGATGGACCCAATCAGCACCGTGCGCGCCTGCTGACGCGCCACAGGGGGCGTTCCCGGAAACAAACGGTAAAACATGATGCCCAAATAGAACAACATGCTAATGCCGGTAAACAGGTAGGAATATTGCCAGACGCCAATATAGGCATAAGGCGATTCCATATTTCTGAGTGTTATGACAGAATAAAGCCCCAGCGCCAGCGCAACAATATAACCTGCCCAACGCAGAATGGGATAACGCATCACAAGCCGCGCTTCCTGCGGAAAGACAAGCCCCAGATGAATCATGGATGCGCCAACCAACGGGACAGAGATAGACCACAAGCCACTCAAATAATGGGTGGTATAGAGGTCGAACAGAGTACCCATGACCACCGAAACAGAGAGCCCCAGCATGGCAAAAGCGCGTCCTGATGTTTCGTTACGGCGCAGGCTGTAAATCCACAGGGCAATGCCGACAAACACGGTTGCCACAAATCCAGGAATGATGAAAAACCATAACAAATCATCCGATGAGAACCTGCTCAAAACCACAGCAATTTCACGCAACTCTCCCTCCTGGTTGCGGAAAGTGAAGCTATGGGTTTCGCCGGGGAAATAGCCCATCAGAATTCGCCTGACCTCGGCAGCGCTTTGAACAGGCTGGCCGTTTATGGCAACCAGTTGGTCACCAAAAACCAGGCCCTGACGGTAAAGTTCCCAACGAGTTTCGCCGCCCGGCGGCTTGATGTCGTTGGCAAGCAAGGTATGTTCGAAGAAAGCGCCTGGAAAAGGTGTTACAGAATAGGTGTAGACCAGGAACGGAACAGCAAAAAACGCGAGCAGCACAATGCCCATGTATAAAAAGACAACCTTGCTAAGGGCATTTTCCATACGTTCGACAAATGGCCGCGTTTGTTTGCTCATAAACAACCTCACACGAAACGAGAAAACTAAATATCCAGGTTGCGCACCCGTTTGGCGTGCGTCTGGATGAACTTACGGCGCGGGTCAACCGCGTCACCCATCAGCATGTCAAAGGTGCGGTCGGCTTCTGCCGCGTCTTCGATGTTGACCAGCAGCAGCGTGCGATTGGCCGGGTTCATGGTTGTCTCCCACAACTGCACGGGATTCATTTCGCCCAAACCCTTGTAACGCTGGAGGGTGGCCTTTTCACCATCTTTGCCCAGGGTTTTGAGTAATTCATCTTTTTCAGTTTCAGAGTAAAGGTAACGGGCCTGTCTTTTATGCTCAACGCGGTACAGCGGCGGCTGGGCAATATAAAGGTGGCCTTCCTCAATGAGTTTGGGCATATAACGGAAGAAGAAAGTCAGCAGCAGGGTGCGGATGTGGCTGCCGTCCACATCGGCGTCGGTCATGATGATGATGCGGTTGTAGCGCAGACCGCTCAGGTCGAATCCGTCGCCGATGCCGGTGCCGAGGGCCGAAATTAGCGACTTGACCTCGTTGTTGCCCAGAATTTTATCCAGCCGGGCGCGTTCGGTGTTCAAAATCTTGCCGCGCAGGGGCAGGATGGCCTGGAAGTGCCGGTCGCGGCCCTGTTTGGCCGAGCCGCCTGCCGAGTCACCTTCGACGATGTAGAGTTCGGTTTTGGACGTATCGCGCTCCGAGCAGTCAGCCAGTTTGCCGGGCAGGGTCAGGCTTTCCAGCGCCGACTTGCGGATGACCAGGTCACGCGCCTTGCGGGCGGCATCACGCGCTCGTGACGAAGTTAGACATTTCTGAACAATTGCCCTGGCCGCCTGGGGATTTTCTTCCAGGAAGGTGTTGAACCCCTCGACCACAACCTGGTTGACGCTGGTCTGTACTTCGGGATTCATCAACTTGACTTTGGTCTGCGACTCAAATTGCGGGTCGGGATGCTTAATCGAAACAATCGCGGTCAGCCCCTCGCGGGTGTCGTCGCCGGTGAAATTCGGGTCGGAATCCTTAAGCAGGCCGCTTTTGCGCGAGTAATCGTTGACCACGCGTGTCAGAGCCGAGCGCAGGCCGGTCATGTGCGTGCCGCCGTCAACCGTATTGATGGTGTTGGCGAACGAATAGACCGACTCGGTGAAAGCGTCGGTGTATTGCACCGCTGCCTCGATGCCAATCATGCCCAACTGTCGCTCGGCGTACATAACCGGATGCAGGGTTTGGCGATTGCGGTTCAGGTAGCGCACAAAAGACGTAATTCCGCCCTCGAAGTAGAAGGTCATCTCGCGGTTGGAACGCTCATCCATAAAGTGGATGGTCACACCGCGTGTGACAAAAGCCATTTCGCGGAAACGTTGCACCAGCGTGTCGAAACGGTAGTCAATGTCCTCGATAAAGATGGTCTTGTCGAATTTGAAGGTCGTGCGCGTCCCGCTGGGGCCATCCTTGAATTTGCCTATCTCTTTGACGGGCGACTTCGGAATGCCGCGCTCGAAACGCTGGGAATAAACCTTGCCCGCACGCCGGACCTCGACCTCGCACCACTCCGAAAGGGCATTGACCGCGCTGACGCCGACACCGTGCAAGCCGCCCGACACCTTGTAGCCGCCGCCGCCGAATTTACCGCCCGCGTGCAGGACGGTCATGACCACCGTCAGGGCCGAGATTTTCTTCTCAGGGTGGATGTCCACCGGGATACCGCGTCCGTTGTCTTCAACGCTCACGCTGGAATCATTGTGAATGGTAATGCTGATTTTGTTACAAGCCCCAGCCAGGGCCTCGTCAATCGAGTTGTCCACCACCTCGTAAATCAGGTGATGAAGCGCCTTGATATCGGTGCCGCCGACGTACATGCCGGGGCGGCGGCGAACTGCCTCCAGACCTTCGAGTACCTGAATGCTGGTTGCATCATAGTTAGCAGGTTGTACCACTGTAAAGTCCTCCAGGATTTTATGCCTGAATTGAGCCGGTGCGCGCCTTCATCCATGCCAGGGCGGCATCGACCCAGTTGTTCAGGTCACGATAATAGATAAAACTGGCGGCCAGCAAAGCCGTCGAGACAAAAGCGTTGCCGAAGATGCCGAAGAGGGTTATCCATGAATCGGCGGGGGCAATGCGCCACAGGAAACCAAGCCCTTGCGAGAGAACCACCGCAACAATAACGAACCAGCCCAGCGAAGGCAGGGCATAGCGCGCCATGCGGAAACTCTTGAAAATGGAGCCAAAAAGGTTGTCAGACTGCAAGAAAATGCCGTGCACTGAAAAGAAAACCGGCACAGCCAGCCAGATAGCGGTCAGGACAATCAGGAAATACAGCACGGCCATAAGCGCGGGGCTGATAAGCATCAAGACGCCCATGAAAATGAAGACCGGTACGCTCAAAACAATCCACAATACCGACCAAAAGCCAGATAACAGCATTCCTTGTGAGAGGGCGCGTGCCAGCATGGGCGGGTTTTCTTGCTGCCCGCTGACCACTTTCGCTACCAAGTAAAAGTACAGGCCTCCCAGCAGCCAGCCAAGAACGGTCAGGACAAGTACAAAAGCCAGCAATGCCAATAGGCCGTCTGCTTCCAAGGCCTGGCGCTGACCAAATGGAGAGTCGAGCGCAGTGCTGGAACTCATCAAACTGAAGACACCCAGGGGAAAAGTGCGCAGGGCGGCAAAGGCATTCAGCCCCTCGAAAAACTCATAAGCCAGGGGTATGTTCTCAAAAAAGCCTTGGCTCGGCTCCGGCATTCGTTCCAGTTCGTTCAGGAAGGGCTGAACAAGACTGTAAATGCTAAAACGCGGCCCCAGCCACAGGAACAGGTCAAAAACAATCGGAATGAGCAGCACCACTGCCCGGTTTGCGACTGCATTGAAGCCACTGATAATTGCCTGAATTACGCCTGGAGGGGCAGGCGGAAGGTTGTTTTTGTTGCTTGTTTCCATAACCAACTGATTCTACCACAGCCATGCCCCGGCGTTTGATTTCGGCTTCATGGCTCTCTGATAGCCGTGAATAAGGCCGCATTTTGGGGGTGAGTGTGCGTACGCACACTCACCCCCAAAATGCGGGGGCTTATCACGGGAATACCTAAAGAACCGGCTTCATGGCATCGTAATAAAAATCCCCGTGAGCCAAAACTCACGGGGATTTTTATCTTTCGCGGTACCTGGTTACTGTTCACTGAATACTGGAAACTGCCTACTGTTTCCTCGCCCACTCAACCACCTCAAGCAACTCCGGCAAATCCATGCCCAACTCTTTGAGTTTTTCGGGGGTCGGGATGCTGTTCTTGTCCCAGCCGCGGCGCTCGTAGACGGCGTCCATCATCAACTCGTATTGGGCTTCGCGGTATTCGCGCAGGACTTTCATCTTTTCTTCGGTGGACATGCCACCGGGGTCGATTTCGAGCAGGCGTTTGAGTTGCTCGTCGTAACGTTCCTGGCGCGATTCGTACTCAAGGGCAGTCACCGGGCCCATGGCGCGGTAGGGGGCGTAGTCGTGTTTCCGTCCCACGCGTCCCATGCGGATGGCAAAGACCTTCTGGAAGTTGTAAACGCGCTCCGATTGGTCTAACAAGGTTTGGGTGGTGGTTGGGATGCCGGTCACGCCCTGGTGAATCCAGGTGTAGTTTTCGACGTGCTCCTCGACCTTGGCCGGTTCCTTGGTGTCTTTGTTGTTTTCGGGCGAGATGTCATTCCAGGGCAGTTTGCACAGGCCGTGCAGGCTGAACCAGGTGCGCCACATCGGGAAATAGTGCAGGGCTTCGGCCTTGTCCTTGAAAGTCGGCAGCAGGTTGTGGACCTGGTCCATGAAGATGAGCCAGGCTTCGTCATGCTGCGGGCCTTTGGTCGCCAGGCCGTAGCCGCCCTGCTGGGCAATCGATTCTTTGGTCAGGTATTCCGAGATTTCCATGCCCTTGATTTCCA
>JAWOIR010000117.1:0-2785 GCA_046484545.1 Anaerolineales bacterium | reverse complement strand
GACCACCTGATGCAAATGTTCGACAGCCTGCCCAAAGGCATGGATATCGAATACATTTTCATCATCGGTTCCTATCTGGGGGAACAAATTCCGGTATACATCACAAAGAATTACCCCAAAATCAAGGCCAGTTATGTCGTGCAGGAGGAAATGAAGGGCCAATCGCACGCGCTCTGGCTGGCGCGCCATTCCCTGCACGGGCCGGCCATCATGGTCTTCTCGGACACGCTCATCGAGACCGATTTTTCGTTTATCACCGAGGAACCGCTGGACGGTGTGGTCTGGGTCAAGCCGGTCCCCGACCCGCGCCGTTTCGGTGTGGCAGAGGTGGATGGCGCCCAAAGCATTACTCGCCTGATCGAGAAGCCGCAAACACTTGAAAACAACCTGGCGCTGGTTGGCTGCTATTACTTCAAAAAAGGCGAAGCCCTGGTAGCCGCTATCGACGAGCAGATTAAGAGAAACGTGCAACTTAAGGGCGAATACTTCCTGGCAGACGCCATCAACATCATGCTCGAACACGGCGCGCAAATGCGCCCCGAAAAGGTGGATGTCTGGCTGGATACCGGCACAATCGAAGCCACCCTCGAAACCAACGTTTACATGCTCGAACACGGAAGCGACAACTCTGCGGAGGCAAGCAAACGCGACGGGCTGATGGTTGTACCGCCGGTTTTCATTCACCCCAGCGCCAAAGTGGAGCGGGCGGTCATCGGGCCGCATGTCTCAATTGGGGCGGGCTGCGAGGTTGCCGACTGCGTCATCCACAACAGCATTCTCGACGAAGGCTCGGTGGCGACCCAATCGGTACTGGCCGGGGCTTTTATCGGCAGGCAGGCGCGGGTCGAGGGTCGCGCGCGAACGGTAAATATTGGCGATAACAGCAGCATTCAGTTTTAAGAGTGAACCGCAAAGCACGCATACATTTGTCATTTCGAAGGAGCCGCCCTTTGGCGACGGAGAAATCTTAGAAATCTTGCCCGCGATGGTTAAGATTTCTCGCCGCTACGCGGCTCGAAATGACAAATTCAGCCAGCATCTTTTTAGTGAACTTCTATCGCCCAAAAAGATGACATCCGACCCTGCCTTTTTCCCCGGCGGGCTTGTACAATAATGATGGTTCTTTAGGAATTCCCGTGATTAGCCCCCGCATTTTGGGGTGTGAGCGTGCGCGCGTTTGCGGCACGCTCACACCCCAAAATGCGGCCTTCTTCACGGCAAATATCAGAGAGCCATAATGATTGAATTCACCCTCACCCAATTCTGGAGGACTCATGCAGGCACAAGCCCAAAAAAGTTATCTCTCGAAGCGCGCCGCCGAACTCAAACCGAGCGGCATTCGCAAATTTTTCGACATTGCCGCCACGATGAAGGATGTCATTTCACTCGGCATCGGCGAACCGGATTTCACCACCCCCCAGCCGATTCTCGAAGCGGGAATCCGCTCCCTGCAGGCTGGCGAGACGCACTATACCTCCAATTCCGGCAAGATGGAACTGCGCCAGGGCATCGCCGACAACCTGCTCAACCGCTACAGCGTCAAGTACGACCCGGCCACTGAAATCATCGCCACTGTCGGCGTTTCAGAAGCCCTGTACCTGGCCTTCAACGCCCTGCTCGACCCCGGCGACGAGGTTATCATCCCGACTCCGTGCTTTGTCGCCTATCAGGCCGAGGTTTATCTGGCAGGCGGCATACCGGTTGAAGTTCCCAGCCGCATGGAAAACAACTTCTCGGTTGACCCGGACGACATCCGCAAAGCCATCACCCCGCGCACCAAGGCCATCTTCATCGGCTACCCCAGCAACCCGACCGGGGCCGTCGCCGAGCGCGAGACGATGGTCGAAATCGCCAAAATCGCCGAGGAATACGACCTGGTCGTCGTCTCGGACGAAATCTATGACCGCCTGGTCTACGGCTTCGAGCACGTCTGCTTCCCGGCCCTGGGAGAGAGCATCAAGCGCCGCACCGTGCTGCTGGGCGGATTTTCCAAGAGTCACGCCATGACCGGCTGGCGCATCGGTTACGCCGCTGCGCCGGTTGAAATCCTGGCGGGCATGTTGCGCATCCACCAGTACACCATCATGTCCGCGCCGACCACCGCGCAGGACGCCGCCATTGAGGCCCTCAAGAGCGGCGAACCGCACGTGCAGGACATGCTGGCCGAATACGACCGCCGCCGCAAACTGATTGTCGGCGGGCTGAACAACCTCGGCCTGAGCACCTTCGAGCCGCGCGGCGCGTTCTACGCCTTCCCCAACATCTCCGCCAGTGGCATGGACGATGAAACCTTTGCCGAAAAACTGCTCCACGAGGAGCACGTCGCCGTCGTGCCGGGCAGCGCCTTCGGCCTGGGCGGGCAGGGATTTGTGCGCTGCTCCTACGCCACCGCCTACGAGAAAATCGAAGAAGCCCTGCGGCGCATGGAAAAATTTATGCAGCGGTACGGGTAAATTGTGTTGTAGGGGCGAGCCGGCGGCTCGCCCCTACGGCTTATCATGCCTGCCTTTTGCGCCATATCGCATATACGGCCAGCCCCAATGCCAGCCCGGCAGCAATCCAGGCACTGACGGCCACCAGTGGGAAAGCCGCCTGCTTGATGCCAATCCCGGCAAAAGCCCAGACGAAGACAAACAGGTAGCCCGCATCGCGGCGGGTGAAAGCCATCAGGATTCCCAGCAACGAGGCAACCGCCAGCATGATTACCGCCCAAACCTGCGGGTCGAGTCCGAATCCGTCCCAGCGGATGTCATACAGCCAACTGGTGAAATTGGCAATCGTCGCC
>JAWOIR010000112.1:0-17868 GCA_046484545.1 Anaerolineales bacterium | reverse complement strand
GACCTGGGTATCCCACTGCTCTCCGTTCTTTGTGTTGAACAAAAGGATTGAGACAAAAACAAAGGGTTCAAATGCCGGCAGCCTGCTGGCGTAGCAATATTCAGTAGAGCACGAATATTTTTCAAGGAGCCCGATTTTTGGTGTGTGTAGCGGGCGTGCGCCCGCTACACACACCAAAAATCGGAATTCCTTCCAGCTTTCGTGAAGTATTGATATTTACAAGTATCTACAAAGAAAGGTATTGATGATGAAGACAATTATTTTTGAACGATATGGACCTCCCGAAGTGTTACAACTCAAGGAAGTTGAAAAACCCTCCCCAGGGGATAACCAGGTGCTGGTCAAAATCCACGCCGCTTCGGCCAATCCGCTCGATTGGCATCGAATGCGGGCCGACCCGTTCCTGGCGCGCTTGAGCGAGGGGTTCTGGCGCCCGAAAACGCCAAAACTGGGCGCGGATATTGCCGGGGTGGTCGAAGCCGTCGGCAAGGACGTGACCGAGTTCAAACCCGGCGATGCGGTTTTTGGCAGCATAGGCGCGGGAGGTTTTGCCGAATATGCCCTGGCAAGGGAAGTACGCCTGGCCCACAAACCCACGAATATCTCTTTTGAAGGCGCGGCATCGACCCCGGTGGTGGGTTTTACCGCCATCCAGGGAATGCGCGATTTCGGCAACATTCAGCCGGGCGAGAAAGTGCTCATCAACGGCGCTTCGGGCGGAATTGGCACTTTTGCCGTGCAATATGCCAAAGCCATCGGCGCGGAAGTGACCGGCGTGACCAGTACCCGCAACCTGGAACTGGTGCGCTCGATTGGCGCCGACCACGTCATCGACTATACCCAGACCGACTTTTCCAGAACCGACCAGCAGTACGACCTGATTTTCGACACCATCGGCAACATCTCGATTTCGGATGCCCGACGCGCCCTCAATCCGCAGGGCCGCTGTGTCGTGGCCGGGTTTACCACCCTGCGCCGCCTGTTGGCAGTAGCCCTTTTTGGTAACCTGAAATCTGAGAAACCCGGCCCCCGGGTCGGCATGATGGGCACCGCCCAGGACAAAAAAGAAGACTTGTTGGTCATTAAAGAACTGCTGGAAAGCAGCAAAATCAAGCCGGTTATCGACCGGCGCTACCCCCTGCATGAAACCGCCCAGGCGATTGCCTACCTGGAAACAGGACGCGCACGCGGCAAGGTGATTGTTTCCATTGCAGACGGAACATCGAATTGAGGAGTGATCAGCATGAATAGCCTAATTATCGCCAAAAAGATGGATACCAGGGTTTTACTCTCCACCCTGTGGATAGTAGTCATGATTAATATGTTGAAAGCGGATATTCTTTCGCTGTATATCCCAGGGGCTTTGGATGAACTGGTAAAATTTGCGGGCGAAACCCCGATATCACAACTGATGTTGGGCGGCGCAATCATGATGGAAATATCGATTCTCATGATTGTGCTTTCCCGTGTGTTGGCTTATCGGCTGAATCGCTGGGCCAACATCGTTACAAGCATCCTTACGATTGTCTTTGTCATCGGCGGCGGGTCGTCATACCCTCACTACATTTTTATCGCAACCGTTGAGGTCATTTGCCTATTGCTGATTCTCTGGAACGCGTGGAAGTGGGCCACCCCTGAAGGGCAGCCAGGTTAAGCGCGTTTTTTGCCTTCGCTTAGCGGGTTGGTAATTGGCATCGTTCTCGCTGTATAACCTCGTCGGCCTACTGGCCAAGTGCGGCCTCAAGCGCAACATCCGCATGTCCCAGTTCTGCCCACTGCCTGGGAGTTGGCCGGGTAACCGAATCGGCTTTATCAGAATTAAAACGGTCTCATTACGCGGTGAGGCCGTTTTAATTTGATATTACAAGCAAAAAACCTGCTGTTTTCCTTATAATGCTTATGAACAGTTTCGTTATAAGGACACAACATCACAATGACCCCACCAAACTATCTTTACAGCGGGTTGCTTCTTGCGGCAGGGCTAATTTGCCTGATTGTCAGTCTGTTTACCTGGCAATTGCGGCGTCCGGCCAGGGGAAGTGTATCGCTGGTGGTCTTGTTGCTGGCGCTCAGTTGGTGGGATATTACCTACGCCATCTTTTGGGCTGACCTGCCAGGGCCAACCCCTTATTTCTGGTTGGATATCACTTATGTGGGCGCAGTGATTGTGCCAACCAGCCTGCTCATTTTCGCACTGCAACTCAACAGCCTTGAAAACTGGATTAAACCGTCTGTAATCACTATCTTGTGTGTTGAACCACTACTTGTTACCCTCGCGCTTTGGAGCGATCCCTGGCACAATCTATTCTTTGGCAGTCAGCGTGAGATGAATGCCGGAATGATTTTGAATGGCGGGGCGGTATTTTGGGGGAATGTAGTTTATTCTTATACCTTGATTTTGATGGCCTTTCTTCTCTTCCTGCGCGGCTTTTTTAATTCTACGGGCCTGTATCGAAAACAATCCGGTATGATTTTGCTCGGGCTTGGCTTTACCTGGTTAAACAGTATTATTTTTATTTTGGGCAAAAATCCGCTCCCCGGAGCAGATAACACGCCTTTTTCATTCACCCTGACCGGCTTATTTTTTGCCCATGCGCTCTTTCGTTATCGGCTGCTGGACGTTGTACCCATTGCTCGCAGTATGCTGGTAGATAGCATGAGCGATGGGATCGTTGTCTTGGATTCACGCAATCGCATTGTGGATATGAACCCGGTTGCGCAGGGACTGCTTTCGCAGGTACAAATCGGCGACCCGCTCGAGAAAATTGAAGAGACCTTGCCCGAAATCATCCGGCAGTTTTATGCAAAAGACGGCGTAAGCGCAGAGGTTATGCTTGAAAACCCGACTCGTTACCTTGATTTTCGCATTTCACCGGTTGTAGATTCACGGCAACAAGCCCTGGGGCGATTAATTGTCTGGCGGGATATTACCCAACTCAAGTTGCTGCAACTGGAACTGAATGAACTTGCCACCCGCGACATGCTGACCCACGCCTATAACCGCCGCCACTTTGAAGAACTGGCTGAGGCAGAGTGGGCGCGCAGCGTTCGATTCACTCACTCGATGGCGCTGGTCCTGCTGGACATCGACCATTTCAAGGATGTCAATGATACACAAGGGCATCAAACCGGAGACCTTGTCCTGGCAGAATTTGCGAAATTATGCGAGCAAGCCAAGCGCGACGAGGATATATTTGCGCGGTGGGGCGGCGAAGAATTCATTTTTCTGCTACCGGAGGCGGATGGCAAGCAGGCCTTCCTGTTTGCCAAACGGTTGGGTCAATTAATTTCCGAGACGCCCATCAAGGGAAATAATACTCTGGTAAATATCACTTGCAGCCTGGGGGTAACATCGAGTAACACGGCCCATGACTCGCTTGAAGCCATGTTTCAGCGTGCAGATCAGGCCTTATACAAAGCCAAAAGTGCCGGGCGTAACCGTGCAATTCTATGGGAAAACAAAAGCAAAGAATCATTCACCCCCTGACCATTTTTGCAAAACTTAATTCTGTTCCTTGCCTTTAACCTGCGCATGGCGGATATGTGATGCAGGGATAGCACTGGCCGGTTGGGTTGTACGCACAGCCTGTTCGTTTTTGACCATCCGCGCAAGGTGTTTAACCATGACGGCCTGACGCGGGCCTGATTTCGCGCCCAGGTCTTCGAGAACCGGCTCAAGCCAGGCCTGGTACGAACGCACACACAGGTAGAGCGGTTTTTGGCCTCGCACCGGGATTTGACTCACCAGCGCGCCGAGTTTTTCGGGCACACCGGTTGCCTCAGGGTGGATGAGCGGGTTGACCACCACCCCGGCCCCCCCTTGCGACAGGCTGACATAGCAGTGTCCGCCTTCGTTGCAAACCAGCCCGCTGGCGCGCTTGGGCGTCGGCTCGACGGGTTGGAGCAGGGGTGGCACGATTTGATGAAATAAGGTCTGGATGGCGTGCAAGTTGACGGATTGGGCTTTTTGCCAACAAACCGACGCAGATGAGTCCGTTTCGATGTCGCTGATGTCCCAGATGCGCTGCCAGGCGTAGACGGAAAATCCCGCCGCGCGCAGGGCCGGGAAGGCATCTGAGTCCTCGTCCACTTCGGCCAGGATGTGGAAGGCGCCCCAGGTGCCGGCTTCGGTGGATAAATGCTCAATCAACGGGGGCAGGCCGGGATGAGTCAGGTGTCGCTGCGGGGCGAGGTAGAGCAGCCGGGCAAAGGAATCGCCCTGGGTGTGGATAATGCCTCCGAGCAGGACATCCCCATCCACCGCATTGACCGCTGAGTAGATATGCCGGGCCGGGTTGAAATACGCGACCAGCCCGGCGGCACTGAGCGGATTGCCGCGCGTCAGCAGGCGGGCTGAATCCAGGCTGAGGGCTTCGCCGCGATAGCGGTACAGGGTGGGCAGGTCGAGCAAGTCGAGGGAGCGGGGCATGGGTTATTTTATTCTGTTATCCAGTTGTTCGGTTGTTCGGTTGCCCGTTTAACTGGATAACTGGACAACCGATTAACCGATTAACGAAAGAAAATATTCGTGAAAGCGCGTGTCGCCGGTCAGTTCGGGGTGGAAGGAGGTGGCGAGCAGTTTGCCCTGTTGGGCGGCAACGATGCGGCCATCGGACAGGGCGGAGAGAACTTTGGCGTTTCCACTGACACTCTCAATGATGGGCGCGCGGATGAAGACGGCGTGGTAGGGGGCTTCGGTTTGAGTGGCCTGTTTGAGGGCCTCGATATGCAGGTCGGCTTCGAATGAATCGACCTGGGCGCCGAAGGCGTTGCGGATGACGGTAATGTCCATCAGTTCGAGCAGGGGCTGGTCGCGGCGGGCGTCTTTGGACAGGAAAATGGCCCCGGCGCAGGTTCCCCAGATGGCTTTTTCGCGCCCAAACTGGCGCAGCGGCTCCATCAGGTCGTAGGCGACGGCCAGTTTGCCGATGGTGGTCGATTCGCCGCCGGGGATGATGAGACCGTCGAGGCCGTCGAGATGCCGGGGCAAGCGCACTTCGGCGGTTTGCACACCGAGGCGCTTGAGAATGGCGATGTGTTCAGCAAAATCGCCTTGCAGGGCGAGGACTCCGATGTTCATATCATTCACCGTAGGGGCACGGCGGAGGTCGAGTAGGACATTGTCCATATCGAGACCCGCCGTGCCCCTACAAATAAATTTACCAGCCGCGCCCGGCGATTTTTTCGTCTTCGGGCATTTGGGAGATGTTGCGTCCGACCATGGGCTCGCCCAGGTTCTTGCTGACCTCGGCCAGGATGCCGGCGTCGCGGAAGTGGGTGGTGGCCTTGACGATGGCGGCGGCGCGTTTGGCCGGGTCGCCGCTTTTGAAGATACCGGAACCGACAAAGACGCCATCGACACCCAACTGCATCATCAGGGCAGCGTCAGCGGGGGTGGCGAGGCCGCCAGCGGCAAAGTTGACCACCGGCAGGCGGCCCAATTCGGCAGTTTCCTTGACCAGTTCGAAGGGCGCGCCAATGTTTTTGGCGTAGGCCATCAGTTCTTCAACCGGCATAGCCTGAATGCGGCGAATCTCGCCCAGCACAGTGCGGGCATGGCGGACGGCTTCGACCACGTCGCCGGTGCCGGCTTCGCCTTTGGTACGCATCATGGCCGCGCCTTCACCAATGCGGCGCAGGGCTTCGCCCAGGTTGCGGCATCCGCACACAAACGGGACGGTGAAGTCGTGTTTGTAAATGTGGTGCTCTTCGTCGGCGGGGGTCAGCACTTCAGATTCGTCGATATAGTCGATTTCCAGGGATTCCAAAATCTGGGCTTCGACAAAATGTCCGATGCGGCACTTGGCCATGACCGGGATGCTGACGGTTTCTTTTATTTTGAGAATCAGTTCGGGGTCGCTCATACGGGCCACGCCGCCATCGGCGCGGATGTCGGCGGGGACGCGCTCGAGGGCCATGACAGCGCACGCGCCAGCATCTTCGGCGATTTTGGCGTGTTCGACAGTGACCACGTCCATGATGACGCCGCCCTTAAGCATCTGGGCGAGTCCTTTTTTGACAGCGAATGTACCTTTGGTTGTTTCCATCGTAATTTCTCCTATTTGATGTTGCAATTTGATTCTACCATGTCGCTTTTTGCCAGCGGACAGGGCGAAATCTTGCGAACGTTGGTTAAGATTTCTACCCTACGGGCACGATGTCACCGCAAAGCGGCTCGAACACTTGCCCTGGTGGGCAGTGCCAGGGATGACAAACGACTATCTGAAATTTAATCCGCTTCAGCGGGGACGGTTCGGACTGCGCCCACACGAAGCGATTCTTTCGCATCCAGGCGGCCTTCGTAGATGCGCAGGAAAATCACCGCCATCAAAAGTAGTAAACCGCCGAGCATTTGCGCGCCGCTCAAGCGTTCCGCCAGCAGGAAATAGGCGATAATGACCGTAAACGGCAACTCAAGCGTGACCACCAGGTTGACAACATTGGACGGCAATATGCTCAAACTGACATTGTACAAACCGAATCCGGCCAGGGTCGGCCCGGCGGCCAGCAGGATGAGAAGCCCCCAGCCCAGCCAGGCATCTCCCAGCCAGAGGAAATCCGCCGGGCTGGAAGCCGCGCCAGGGATGAATCCGCCGGGGAGCAGGTTGAATGCCAGCAGAAAGAGGGTCGCAAACCCGAAGGTGTAGAGCAGGGTCGTCCAGGGATTGAGACCGCGCTGGGAGGCGGAACGTCCCATCAGGCTGTAGGTCGCGTAACCAAGTCCAGCCAGCAGGCCAGTCACAAGTCCGGGCAGATTGGCTTGCCAGACGGCTGCATCCAGTGCGTTCGCAACCAGCACGCACCCGGCCAGGGTGGCAGCAATGACAATCCCTTTGACCCAATCGATACGTTCCTTGAGCAGCCAGGAACCCAGAATTGCGGTAAAGGCTACAGAACTGTATACCAACACCGTGGCTATCGCCGCGCCATTCAGAACGACCGAAAGCGTCCAGAGTGAGTTGAAAACCGCCAAGAGCAACCCGTAAGCAAACAGGTAGGCGATATGACGCCTGTCCGTTTTCAGCAAGGCTGGCCGGAAGACCACCAGCACCAGCGTCAGGGTCAGGACGACAAATCCACCACGCCAAAGCGCCAGCACCAGGGCCGGGATGGCATAAGCCTGAACCAGGTAACGAATCAAGATGGCGGTGATGGAGAGAAAAACGGCACTGGCAACGGCAAAGCCGTAGCCGCGGGCGAGGTCGGAAGAGTGGGTCATAAGATGGAACACTATTTTAGACCAAAATTGGCTTATGTTAAGAGCCAATAAAGACGAATAAATACCAGTCCAATTGATTGGATTGGGCAAAATTTCAGGAAATTGGCTCTATTGATTAGTGAAAAATAGTGATATATTGACCATACCATTGTTGGGTTGAAGGTTTGGTGGTTCTCTGATAGTTGCCTGCCTGCCCCGGTGCCCTTCGGGGTAAAGAAGAGCGCATTTTGGGGTGTGAGCGCGCGTAGGCGCGCTCACACCCCAAAATGCGGGAACGTACCACGGCAATTAGCCGGTTGAATGATGAAAATGAGCACCTTCACTACTTACCCATCCAACCTTCTAACCTTCCAACCGTCAACATTCAACGTTCAACAAAAACCCCATGCGCATCCCCATCAACCGCAACTCCCCCATCCCGCTCTATGAGCAAATCGAAAAACACTTGCGCCAGGGCATCCTTAACGGCAGCCTTGCGCCGGAAACGCGCCTGCCCGCCAGCCGCCAACTGGCCAGCGACCTGGGCGTCAACCGCATCACGGTCGAAAGCGCCTACGCCGCGCTCGAAACCGACGGGCTGGTCTACTCGCGGGTCGGCAGCGGGACGTATATCCTGCCGCCCAATCCGCTCCCAAAGATTTCCAGGCCCGGCGAGGAGACCGCCTGGCCGCTGTGGCAGCGCAACCTGCCCGAACGCAGCCTGGGCGCGCGCGCCGGTGTCGAGGAGATGCGCCTGACAGCCGGACGCGCCGACCACATCAGTTTCGCGGGCGGAATCAGCGACTCAAACCTGTTCCCCGCCGAAGATTTTCGCAAAGTCCTGCAAGCCGTCATGCGCCGGGATGGCATCGAAGCCCTCGAATACGGCGACCGGCGCGGCTACGCCCCCTTGCGCGAGACCATCGCACACATTCTCGCCAGTCAGGGTTTGCAGACCAGCCCCGAAAACGTGCTCATCACCGCCGGGTCGCAGCAGGCCCTGGCGCTGGTCTCACAACTGCTACTCGAACCGGGTGACACCATCCTGGTCGAAAGCCCGACCTACTCCGGCGCGCTCGACCTGTTCCGCGCCTTGAACTTCAGGATTATCGGCGTCCCAATGGATGGACAGGGGATGCAGGTAGACCTGCTCGAAAAGCAATTGCAGCAACACCACCCGAAACTGGTCTATACTATCCCCAACTTCCACAACCCGACCGGGACCTGCCTGTCTGGAGCGCGCCGCCACGAACTCATCGTTCTTTCGGGCCGCTACAACGTGCCCATCTTCGAGGACGACTTCGTCGGCGACCTGCGTTACGAGGGCCGCGCCCAGCCCGCACTGAAAGCCCTCGACCCCGGCGGACGGGTCATCCACGTCAGCACCTTTTCCAAAATGCTGATGCCCGGATTGCGGGTGGGGTTCCTGGTTGCCGACGGCCCGGTATATGACGGGCTGGTCAAGTTCAAGCGCGTCAACGACCTGGCGACCTCCAGCCTGATTCAGCGCGCCCTGCACGACTACGTCACGGTCGGGCGCTACCAGGCGCACCTGCGTCGGTCCAGCCAGATTTTCCGCAAGCGGCGCGATGCCATGCTGACGTCCATCCGGCGTCACTTGCCGGATGGAATCGAACTCGACACGCCACAGGGCGGCCTGTTCATCTGGCTGAAACTGCCGGGGAAATTATCCGCAGACGAATTGCTGCCGCTCGCCATCCGCGAGGGCGTTGATTTTATGCCCGGCAGCGGTTTCTTCCTGGATGGTCAGGACGGCGCAAACTGGTTAAGGCTGAATTTTGTTGTTCAAGATGAGGGGAAAATCGAAGAGGGGATTCGGCGCTTAGGCCAAGTGATGCAAGCATAAGAACATTGCAATCTGGCTCGTTTTTACTCCCCGTAACCAATCACAATCGCCGTTGCATGGCTCTGGCTGTGACTTAGACTGACGCTCCAGCGCGTAATTCCTTGCTGCTCGGCGCGCTCGGCGGCAACGCCGTACAAGCGCAGGCCTGGTGCGCCGTTCGGAGCGCGGGTAATCTCAATGTCCAGCAATGCAAATCCATCCAGGCCGCTGCCCAGGGCTTTAGCGGCGGCCTCCTTCGCGGCAAAACGCGCGGCGAATGATTCAACCCTCTCCGCACAGGCTTTGCGTTCTTCAGACGTAAAAACACGCGCCAGGAAGCGTTCACCATGCCGGTCAATACTCTCGGCGATGCGCTCGATTTCTATCAGGTCAATGCCGGTGGAAATTTTCATTTACCCGCCAAAGGCATCATTCAGCCAGTCGAAGAAGCCTTTTTGACGCGGCTGGGGCGTTGTGCCCAGCGTTTCGGCCAGTTTTTCGAACAATTCACGCTGTTCGGCGGTCAGGCGGGTGGGGATGTCAACGTTGACCATCACCTTCTGGTCGCCGCGCCCGCTCTGGCGGATTCTGGGCACACCTTTGCCGCGCATCTGGAAGACCTTGCCCGGCTGTGTGCCTGCCGGAATGCTCAGGGGTTCCGGGCCGTCCACAGTGGGAACTTCGATTTCCGCGCCCAGCACGGCCTGGGCGATGTTGATGTCCAGGTCGAGCAGAATGTCTTCGTTGCGCCGCTTGAAATACTCGTGCGGGGTGACATCCACCACCAGGAACAGGTTGCCGTTTGGCCCGCCATTGCTGCCAGGCTGGCCCTCATTCGGCAGGCGAATCTGCATCCCATTATCCACACCCGCCGGGATGGAAACCTTCTTTTTGGCCTGTTTGCGCTCCAGCCCGCTTCCGTTGCAAGTGTGGCAGAATTTTTCGATGACCTGTCCGCGCCCGCTGCATTTCGGGCAGGTGACGGTCTCGACCATCTGGACAATAAAGGTCTGGCGCACCTGGCGCACTTCGCCGCTGCCGCCGCACTGCGAACAGGTATTGACGCTGGCTCCCGGCTCGGCCCCATTTCCGTGACAGGTCACACAGACCTCGTCGCGCTCAAACGAGAACTCCTTCTCGACTCCGAAAATGGCTTCCTCAAAAGAAAGCGTGACGCCCATTTGCAGGTCACGCCCGCGCCGGGGTTGGTTGCGGCGCGACGACCTACCGCCAAACCCAAACATCTGCTCGAAAATGTCGCCAATATCAACGGTAAAGTCGGGGTAGCCGCCCATATCGCCCAGCCCGGCGTGACCATACTGGTCATAGCGGGCGCGTTTTTTCGGGTCGGAGAGCACTCCGTAGGCTTCGTTGATTTCCTTGAAGCGCTCCTCGGCGTCCGACTCTTTATTGACATCCGGGTGATACTGGCGCGCCAGCCTGCGGAATGCGCTTTTCAACTCTTCAGGCGAAGCCTGACGAGATGCACCTAAAACTTCATAATAATCACGATTGCTTGCCATACTTAATCCAGAATTTTAGTTTTCGGCGGGTCAAACCCGCGCGGAGGTTGGGATGACGGGGACGAATCGTCGCCCGCACTTTTCATGACCAATTGCAGCGCTTCAACCTGCTGCTTTATCACCGCCGTATCGTCTCCGGCGAGGGCCTGTTGGAGCATTTCGACGGCCTTTTCGACCCGCGAACGATTTTCTACGGAGATGGTTGTGCCAGGACGTTTCAAGAATTCACTTGCGGCGTGAATCATGCTATCGGCCTGGTTTTGGGACTCGATGCGCTCACGCTTTCTGCGGTCTTCTGCCGCGTGAGATTGGGCATCCCGGCGCATTTGCTCGATTTCCTCATTGCTCAAACCCGAAGAAGCCGCCAGGCTGATGTGCTGGGTACGCCCGGTGTGTTTATCGCGGGCAGTCACTTTTAGGATGCCGTTGGCGTCAATATCGAAGGTCACTTCGATTTGCGGGATGCCGCGCGGGGCTGGTTGGATACCATCCAGAATAAGTTTGCCCAAGCCTTTGTTATCAGCAGCCAGCGGACGCTCTCCCTGAACGATATGCACCTCA
The DNA here is from genome assembly GCA_046484545.1 of Anaerolineales bacterium. Classification (GTDB taxonomy): domain Bacteria; phylum Chloroflexota; class Anaerolineae; order Anaerolineales; family Villigracilaceae; genus UBA8950. Next base: position 6,740 of record JAWOIR010000112.1, on the reverse strand, counting down.
ACCTGGGGCTGGTTATCCAGGGCGGTGGAGAAGGTGTCCACCACGCGGGTTGGGATGGCGGTATTGCGCGGAATGAGCGGGGTAGCCACGCCGCCCATCGTCTCAATGGAGAGCGTCAGCGGGGTGACATCCAGCAGCAGCACGTCTGACACATCCCCGGCCAGCACCCCAGCCTGGATGGCCGCGCCGATGGCGACCACTTCGTCAGGATTGACGCCTTTGTGCAGTTCCTTGCCGAAGAACCCGCGTACCAACTCCTGGATGGCGGGCATGCGCGTCATGCCGCCGACCAGCACAATTTCGTCAATCTGGGCCGGGGTCAGGGAGGCGTCAGCCAGGGCCTGGCGAATGGGGTCGAGGGTTTTTGCGACCAAATCAGCGGTTAATTGCTCCAGCTTGGCACGGGTCAGCGAAACAGACAAATGTTTGGGGCCGGAGGCATCCGCCACAACGTAGGGCAGGTGAATATCGGCCTGTAAGGTGGATGTCAACTCGATTTTGGTTTTTTCGGCGGCGTCTTTCAGGCGTTGCAGGGCTTGCGGGTCTTTGCGCAGGTCAATTTTGTTTTCGCGCTCGAATTCGTCTGCCAGGTATTCCATGATGCGCTGGTCGAAGTCGTCGCCGCCCAGGAAGGTGTCGCCGCTGGTCGATTTGACCTCGAAGATGCCATCGCCGACCTCCAGAATGGAGACATCGAAAGTGCCGCCGCCCAGGTCGTAAACTAAAATAGTATGGTTGGCGTTTTTGTCCAGACCATAAGCCAGGGAAGATGCAGTCGGCTCGTTGATGATGCGCAGCACGTCCAGCCCGGCAATCTTACCCGCGTCTTTGGTGGCGTTGCGCTGGGCGTCGTTGAAATAAGCCGGGACTGTGATAACCGCCTGGCTGACGGTTTCACCAAGGTAGGATTCGGCATCGCGCTTGATTTTCGCCAGAATCATGGCCGAGATTTCGGGCGGCGCGTACTCTTTGCCGCCCATCCTTATGAGAATACCGCCGTTTCCGCCGGGGCTGACGTGGTACGGAACGCGCTGCAGGGTGCTTTGCGCCAGTTCATCTTTGAATTCGCTGCCCATAAAGCGCTTGACCGAAAAAATGGTATTCTCGGCGTTGATGATGGACTGGTTGCGAGCCACCCGTCCGACCAGCCGTTCCCCGTTTTTGTTGACGGCAACCACTGATGGGATGAGTCGTTCGCCCTCGGTCGATGGGATGACAATCGGCTCGCTGCCCATCATAACGGCAACGACACTGTTGGTTGTACCGAGGTCTATCCCGATGATTTTGCCCATTTAGGTCGCCACTTTGACCATTGCCGGACGCAGCACCTGCTCGCCATGTTGCAGGTATCCCTGTTGCAAGACGGCTGTCACAGTGCCAGATTCGTATTGCGCCGATTCTTCCTGCATGATGGCTTCGTGCAGGTTGGGGTCGAAGGGCTGGCCGACAGCCTCGATACGGGTAATGCCTTCTTTTTCAAGGATGGACTGGAACTTGCGTACAACCATTTCGACGCCGTCAGCCCAGGCGCTTTCAGCCGGACGATTGGCAGCGGCGCGCTCCAGGTCATCGAGGATGGGCAGGATTTTTTTGACCATTTCGCCGCTGGCCTGCGACCACATTTGCGATTTTTCGCTCTCGACCCGGCGGCGAAAGTTGGTGAAGTCGGCGCGCTCGCGCAGCAGGGCGTCCATATATTCCTGCGCTTTGGCCTGACACTCGTCCAGTTGGGCTTGCAGGTCGAGCAGGGCTTCTTCAGTTTCGTTGGTATATTTTTTCTTTGGCATAGGTTTTCACTACCCTTATTGTATGCTGTGGTTTTCTATTCGCTGCTGTCGTCAACAAAAGCGTCTGTCACCAGGTCGCTCAGTACCCCGGCTACATAGCGAACAGTTGGAATGGTGCGGGCATAGGACATGCGCATTGGCCCAAGAACGCCCAGCGTACCGGTAATTGCGCCGGGCGCGCCATAACGCGCCAGGATAACCGAGCACTGGCGCAATTCTTCCCAGTCCCCTTCGCCGCCAATCAGGACCTGCATTCCGCCCGCGCCGTGGTGCAGGATGGTGCCGGCCAGCAAGTCGTGCAGCAGGGAGCGTTCTTCGAGCAGGCGCAGGGCGCGGCGGGCATCGTTGGAAGCGTTAAACTCCGGTTCAGACAGAACGTTGCTCAAGCCGTCGAGGTAAAGTTGGCCGGTGATGCGCTCACCGATGCGGCGCATGTCCTGCATAATCAGCAGGGCAATATCGTTTTCAAGCGAGTCTGTGCGGGACGGCAGGTTGTTAATTTCATCCGGGCTGCGCCCGGCAAAAGCCTGGTTCAGGCGTGCGACGGCAGCGGAGAGTTTTTCCTGCGAGACAGGTTCTGCCAGGCTGAGAATTTGCTGGCTGACTTCGCCGCCCATGGTGACCAATACCATCAAAACCTGGCGTCCCTGGGTCGAAATCAGTTCGACATGTTTGAAATACACTTTTTCGGCATGAGGAGCCGTCACCAACGAAATGGCCTGGGATTGCTGCGAAAGCACCGAAGCGGCCAAAACCATCCACTGCTCAATTTCGGGACGCGCCTGGTAGAACTGGTGGCTGATGGTGTGCTGCACCGCTTCAGGCAGTTCGACCTGGTTCATCATTTGGGTCACGAAATAGCGGTAGCCGTCCTCGCTGGGAACGCGGCCGGCGGAGGTGTGCGGCTGGCGCAGGAATCCCATCTCGGTCAGCGCGACCATTTCGTTGCGAATGGTGGCCGAACTCATCTCAAGATTATATTGCTCCACCAGACGCTGCGAACCAACCGGTTGGGCGGCATCTATGTAATCGCGCACAATCAGGAGCAACACTTTTTTCTGGCGGTCGGTCAGTTCTTGCATTTTTTCAAACGGTAAAGGTTGGTATTTTTTAGCACTCGAACGATTCGAGTGCTAAAAGGCAAAATTAATCATAACATGCTGGCTAGTGAGCGTCAATAAGAGGAGTGTTAGACCTTTCAATTTCCAATTATGGCCGCCAGTCAGGGTCGAAGTCAATGCCCGGGTCGGTGGTCAGGCGGGTTATTTCGCCGGTCAAGATGTTGAGCAGGTAAATGTCAATATTCGAACCGTCACTGCCCTCGGCAACCAGCCACAGACCGTCCGGCGACGGGCTGGCCTTACGCAGGGATGGTTCGGTCGTGGTTAAAGTCTCGACCTCGCCTCGCTCCAGGTCGTAGCGCGCCAAAAAGGGCAGGGAGGCCAGGCCGCCGCGGAATTGGGTAAAGAAAATCGAGAGATTGTCGAAAGCCCAGGCCGGCTGGGTGTCATTGAACCCGCCGCCGCTGCGGAAAAGTGGAGCCGCGCCTTCGCCATTGGCCGAGACGCTCCATATACGCCATACCCCGCTGATGCTGATGGAATAAATGATACGCTGCCCATCACGCGACCAGGCGGGCTGGCGGGCAGATTGAGTCAAATCGGTTTGGGTCAGGCGGGTAACTTCCTTGCCATCAATGTTGATTTTGTAAATTTGCGTCAGTGAGTTGAGCGTCGTGCTGTCACGCAGTGAGGTAAACACCAACGATAAACCATCTGGCGACCAGGACGGGTCGAAATCGCCGCCGCTTTCGGAGACCAGGATGTCGGTTTCTCCTGTTATCAGGTCATACACCAGAATGCTGGCGTTGGGGTATTCCAACTGGCGGCCCGGGCAGGGGGAGATGTAGGCCAGTTTCATACCATCCGGCGACCATTTGGGCTGGCAGGCGCCATCAGGAGCCAGGAACAGGCGTTCCTGCTGCGAACCGTCGAGGTTCATGGTGTAGATTTGTGAAATTCCTTCGCGAACAGTGACAAAGGCGATTTGGCCTGCCCCGCCGCCGAGTGGGGTCGGTTGAGGGGTGTTGGTTGGCGCGGGAGTGGCTGTTGAAGTGGGGGTGAGGGTTGCTGTGGCGGTCGGCGTCGGGCTGGAGGTAGGCGTCAGTGTGGCAGTAGCAGTGAAATCAGAAGCAGGCAGCGGGGTGCTTGTCAATGTAGTGGTGGCAGTTGGGGTTGCCAGTGAAGCGGCCAGAAACGGGAAAACGCCTGGGTTTACATAAAAAAGTACCGCTAAAGTGAGCAGAGGGATGATGCCCAGCAGGAGAAACGGGCGAGCGGAGAGCCGACGACCAGGATTATTCGAGGGCGGATTTTGCGGTGGAGGAATGGTTTTAACAGGCTGGGATTTTGAAGAGGTGGGCTGCTCTGATGAGAGTTCTGTGCCAAGCAGGGCGTGTTTGAAATCGAGTGCGCTCTGGAAACGGTCGACGGGCGTGGTTTCCATGGCCTTTTCGATGACAGCGGCCAATCGTTCAGAAATTTTGGGGTTTCGCTTGCGGACCGGGGTCAGTTCCAGCCCTTCAAGCGCGCGCGCCAGACTGTCTTCAGGGATGAAGCCGGTGATGGCGGCATACAGGGTTGCACCGAGAGAGTACACATCGGAACGCGCGTCGGTGCGCGAGGAGCCGTATTGTTCGGGTGGGGAGTAGCCGGGGGTCATGGCACGCGCGCCGGTCATGGTCGGCTGGTCGCCTTCGATGATTTTTGCCAGCCCGAAATCAACCAGGCAGATGTGACCATCGGGGACGAGTTTGATGTTGCCGAGTTTGATGTCACGGTGCAGGACGGCGGGATTGCGGGTGTGCAGGAAGTCGAGCGCGTCACACATGGCTGCGCCAATGCGGATGGCTTCTTCTTCGCTGATTGGGCCTTCTTTTTCGAGAATCTGGCGCAGGTCAGGCCCTTCGATGTAGTCCATGACCAGGTACTGACCCTCATCGGCCATGACGAAGTGGTCGAAGACGCGCGGCAGGTTGGGATGGCGCAGGCTGGCCAGGATGGTGGCTTCGAGTCGGAATTGGCGGGCGTAGTCTTCAGTGGTGAACAGGTTTTCTTTAACGGCAACATCCACGTCGAGGCTTTCGTCATGGGCGCGATAAACCGAGCCCATGCCACCATGGCCGAGAACTTCCAGTATGCGATAGCGACCGTTGAGCAAGTCACCCTGAGCAAGCGGCATAAGATATCCTTGCGAGCGTGATAATGTTTGAGAACTTCATGATTATACCCGCCTCGTTCAGAAATTGACACCTGCCTCGAAGGGTTCTCGATATTTGCCGTGAAGAAGGGCGCATTTTGGGGTGTGAGCGCACTTACACCCCAAAATGCGGGGGCTTGCCACGGGAATTCCCCAAAAGTCCCGCAGGTCACAGTAAAATTCAGGGAACATCAACGAGGAGAAAAATCATGAATCTGCATCCGCAATTGCTGGCTTTGCTGACCGCCATCGCCTGGGGCGTGGGCGGTTATTTCGAGAAGAAAGGACTGCACCTGGGCGGGCTTTCGCCTGAACTGGGAATCACCATTCGCACGGCGGTGGCCTTTGTCATCCTGGGTACAGTCAGTTTCCCGCAGTGGAAGACCCTGCCACAGGCCGGGCCAAAGGCGCTGACGATGATGATTTTGGGTGGGGGTGTGGTGGCCGGGGCAGTCGGGATGCTGTGTTTTTATGCCGCGCTCAAAGGCGCGCCGCTGACCAAGGTCATGCCGATTGCGTTCACTTCCCCGCTCTTCGGCGCGTTAATGGGCTTGATATTGGGCGGCGAGCCGCTGACCTGGAAGACTGTTCTGGGCATGTTGATGACCATCGGGGGGATTATCTTATTGACGATTGGGTAGTTGGATAACCAAACGCCTTACGGAAATTTCCGCAAGGCGTTTGGTTATTCTTCGTCCGATACCTGATGTGGATGTTTTGGAGGACGGATATAGGGCTTGTTTTCAGGTAGTTGTGTCATCAAGTCAATCAAGGAGCGCAGGGCTTTATTAACAGACTGCGAATCAGGGAAAACTGCGCGCACATCCGGCTCAAGTAGTACTGTTCCCTGGGTCAGTGTATAGTGATTGACGATGGTTGTTCCATCCGCCTGGTGTACTTGGGTTGAGTAGCCTTTATGCAGCGGTTTATAAAATTTGCCCCGCTCTCCCTTGGAAAAATCATATTCCGGGAGTATTTCGTCATCTTTTGGGTCGTTACTTGACGGTTTCATACGTTTTTATCTCTGTTTTGGTTGCTTTACGGCAACTAATCAGGCGGGTTTTGTCATTTTGCTCGCTAAAAACAACTACAAGTAAACGTCCATGTGCGGACATACCGATTGCAATATAGCGAAGTTCTTGGTCAGAATGAGTCACGTCAGGCATGGCAACAATCATTGGGTCATTGAAGATTGTTGCAGCTTCCTCGAAACCAACTTCGTGCTTCTTCAGGTTTGCCTGTGCTTTGTCTTCATGCCATTCAAAGGCAGATTCGTCCATGCTGGTTTATTTCCTGATGAAATTATACATCAAACCGCAAACCGATGACGCAAGCGCTAAAAACTTAAGCCGCGCTGGCCTGGGCTTCGGGCGGGGTGTAGAACTGGCGGTTATATAACTCGGCGTACAGGCCGTGCTGGGCCAGCAGGTCAGCGTGTTTGCCGCGCTCGACAATTTGGCCGTCGTCAATGACCAGCACCTGGTCGGCGTTGCGCACGGTCGACAGGCGGTGGGCGATGACAAACGAGGTGCGCCCCTTCAGCAAAACGTTCAGCGCAGATTGAATCAGTCTCTCGGTACGCGTGTCGATACTGGCAGTGGCTTCGTCGAGGATAAGGATGCGCGGGTCGGCCAGGACGGCGCGGGCGATGGCGATAAGCTGGCGCTGGCCTTGCGAGAGCATCCCGCCGCGCTC
>JAWOIR010000097.1:0-4654 GCA_046484545.1 Anaerolineales bacterium | reverse complement strand
TGGGAACAGGAACGTGAAAAAATCGCCAGTCAGGTTCGGGATTCGGCCTATCACATCATTAACTACAAGGGCGCGACTTACTACGCCATCGGCATGGCGCTGGTGCGGATTACCGCCGCCATCCTGCAAGACCAGAACAGTGTGCTGACCGTCTCGACCCTGCTTAACGGCGAGTACGGGTTGCACGATGTTTGCCTGAGTATCCCGGTGATGCTCGGCAAGGATGGGGTTAAGCGCATCGTTGAGGCCAAATTGCCTGCCGAGGAGCAAGCCCTGCTCGAAAAATCGGCAGAAGTTTTGCGCAAGTCGTATGCGGAACTGGCGCAGCCTGCATAAATAACGCAAAATGGCTATTGGGACGGCTTTATGCCGTCCCAATAGCCATTTTGCGTTTAACTATAAACTTTACTCTTCATTTCGCAAGGCCGGGAAGAGCAGCACCTCGCGGATGGAGCGTTTGTTGGTCAGCAGCATGGTCAGGCGGTCAATGCCCATGCCAAAGCCGCCGTTGGGCGGCATGCCGTAGCGCATGGCACGCAGGTAATCTTCGTCCATCGGGTGTTTTTCTTCTTCGTCATCGGTGTAGTCGCGGCCCATTTCGATGAAGCGCTGTTCCTGGTCGAGCGGGTCGTTCAGTTCGGTGAAGGCGTTACATAACTCGAACCCGGCGGCATAGCCCTCGAAGCGTTCGACCGTCAGCGGGTCGCCGGGAATTGACTTGGCCAGCGGCGAGATGTCGCGCGGATAGTCGTACAGGAAGGTCGGCTGAATCAGGGTCGGTTCGAGAAACTCGCCGAGGAGAAAATCAATCAGTTTGCCGCGCGCGGCCCCAGGGTCGGGGTTTTTGTTTGGATGTTTGCTCACGATGACCTTAAACAGGGATTCAGCCGTTGGGTAGTCGGCGATGTCGATGCCGCTCGTGTCGAGAATCCCCTGGCGCATCTGAACGCGCTTCCAGGGCGAGGAAAAGTCCAGTTCGTAGCGCGTATGGTCATCTTTATCAAAAACGAATTTGCGCGTGCCAAAGACCGTGTCGCAGATATGGCCGACCATTTGCTCGGTCAGGTCCATGACTTGCAGGTAGTCGGCGTAGGCCCAGTAGAATTCGAGTTGGGTAAATTCGGGGTTGTGTTTGAAGGAAACGCCCTCGTTGCGGAAGTCGCGCCCGATTTCATAGACGCGTTCGATGTTTCCAACCAGCAGGCGTTTGAGATACAACTCGAACGAGATGCGCAGGTACATATCCTGTTCGAGTTCGTTGTGATGGGTGGTAAACGGACGCGCCGCCGCGCCGCCATACAGCGGCTGGAGGATGGGGGTCTCGACTTCTAGGAAGCCATGACCGTCAAGAAAATCACGCGTGGCCTTGATAACCGCCGCCCGTTTGCGGAAGGTTTCGCGCACATCCGGATTGACGGCCAAATCGGCGTAGCGCTGGCGGGCGCGCAGCTCGGAACCGGCCAGGGCGGTGTGGCGGATGACGGTTCCGTCTTCGAGGGTTTCGTCCTTGTCGGCGGGCAGCGGGCTGACGGCTTTGGACAACATACGGAAATCATGCACCTGTAAAGTCGCTTCGCCGGTGCGGGTGCGCATTAGCACGCCCGAAGCCTGCACGAAATCCCCCAGGTCGAACATCTTGTTGAAAAAGTCCACCTTGTCCTTGCCGAGTTCGTTGACGCGCAGGAATAGTTGAATCTTGCCCTCGCCGTCTTCGATGTGGGCGAAGGTCAACTTGCCCATGGCGCGGGTGGCGCGGATGCGTCCCGTCAGGGTGGCGTGGATTTCCTGCGTCACCTGCCCGTCTACGGTGACGGCGTCCAGCGCGGCAATCGCCTGTTTGCTGGTGTGGCTGCGCTCGGCGCGGGTCGGGTAAGGCTCGATGCCCTCGGCGCGCAATTCTTCGATTTTCTGCAAACGGATTTTTTCAAGGTGAGTATATTCGGCCATAATTTCTCTCCGCCCCCTCCTGGCCTCCCCCAAATACGGACGAAGTTCAGTCCGTATTTGGGGGAGGTGGCGCGTTAGCGCCGGTGGGGGTAAAAAAAGCCCCGCGCCAAAAGGCCCTGTGTGAGCAGAGCCTGCGCGGGGCCTGAGTCGACTGCCCAATCTTCTAGGTGGTCTTTATCAATTTGACTTTGAGTGTGCCGCCCGGCGTCTCCACCATAAACTCATCGCCAGGGTGGTGATTGAGCAAGGCCTTGCCCAGCGGCGATTCATTGGAAACTTTGCCTTCACGCGGGCTGGCTTCCGCGGCCCCAACAATGGTGTACTCTTCTTCTTCGCCATCATCAATGCGGACGACGACACTGTCGCCGACTTGTACGGAGGATGGGTCATGTTTGCCCTCGATGATGTGCGCGGTGGCGAGCAGCAAGTCCAATTCCTGAATGCGTCCTTCAACAAAAGCCTGTTCGTTTTTTGCGGCTTCGTATTCGGCGTTTTCAATCAGTTCTCCGCCTTCCATGGCCTCGTGCAAGCGTTCGGCGACTTCCTGGCGTTTGACTTTGCGCAGGTAATCGAGTTCGTCCTGGAGTTTTTGGAAACCTTCTTTGGTCAAATAAGTTGCAGGCATAACGTTCCCTGTTGATGCTTTTTCAAATTTTTTGCGGAGATGAGCATCCTATAAGATATGTTGCATCCCCAAAGGGATGCAACTTAAAACTTACACGAAATGTATTCCGATGTGCGCTAAATATATCACGATTTTTGTCTGAAATCAAGAACCTGGTTTGGGTTGCCCGCGCTCCCAAAGGCGCAATCCATCGAATTTTTGGGCATAATCGCGGATTTTCTGGCGCATATCGGTTTCGTCATCGAATAAAATGCTGATTTGCGACTTGTGCGCGGCAATACTTTCCTGCCAGGCTTGCAAACCTTCCGCAGAGACATAGAAATTCTTTGCCGTCAGGCCGTTTGTCCTCCTCGGAAGGCTGTTGGGGTCCTTGAAGAAGTAGGGAATATCGGCGTAATACCACAGCGGCCTGTTCAGGCGTTCAAGTGCGGCGCGCACAATCAGGTGGTCAACGTGCGTTCCGATTCCCAATGGGCAAACCAGCACATCGTACTGGTTAATCTTGACCGAGAGCAGGTTAACAATCTCTTCAATCACGACCTCGTCACGTGGATTAAGGTCGCCGAAAATCCCTTGCGAATAAAGCAGGGAACCGGTGCGGCTGCGGCGGTAAATACAATCCGGCACAGGGAAGTGGACAGCCTGCGCGCCCACCCGTCGGCAGGCGTTTTGGTCTTCGATGCGCCGCAGGGCGACCGTCTCCTCGGCTGTACCGGTGCTCCAACTGTCATGCATGGCCTGGGCAAAAGGCGAGATTGGGCCGAGGGGCGGGCTGCCAGCGCAAATCGTCCAAATCTCGACCGGAATCCCGGTATGGGTCTGCTCCCAAATCAGCCCGCCGCAGGAGAGAACCGCATCATCAAAGTGGGGGGAAATATAAATCCATCTCATAGCGTCAGGCTGAGTATAAGAAGTTTCGGCGTTGATGTCCATAGCAGTTCCGTGACAGAGATAATGGGTATCGGCTCTTCGAGAATTCCCGCGATAAGTTCCCATATTTTCGGGTGTGAGCGTGCGCGTCTTTGCGGTGCGCTCACACCCGAAAATACAGCCTTCTTTACGGGAAATGCCAGAGAACCTGAGTATCATTATCATTATACGACCAGACAGCCACAAGCGGGTAAAATATCCCCATCATGTTAGCCCCCATCCTGCGCACAAAAATCATCCCGCCGCCGCGCGCGGCAAATACATTGTCGCGTCCGCGCGTCAGCCAGGCCTTGCAACAGGCTCTCGACCATCGCCTGACCATCATGCAAGCCGGGGCCGGTTACGGCAAGAGTACCGCCCTGGCCGATTTCGCCCAGTCCTTTGTGCCGCTGGTCTGGTACCAGGTCAACCAGGAGGATAACGACCCGTTGGTCTTCCTGCTGCACCTCAACCACGCCATCCGCTACGCTATCCCGGACATTTCCAACCTGCCCATCGAAACCCTCGAACACTGGGACGGCACGCGTGGCCCGCTGCCCTGGAAGATGATTGTTGACCAGGTCATCAACGCCCTCAGCGAACACCTGACCGCGCCGGTTCTGCTCGTCATTGACGACGCCCACCTGGTGACGGAAAACGGCGACATCCCGCTCCTGCTCGACCGGCTGGTCGGCCTTTCCCCGGCATCCCTGCACACCCTGCTCTCTGGCCGGCCCCCGCTCAGCCTGCCCTCCCTGCATCACTGGCGCAGCAAAGGCGAAACCCTCTTCCTCGACCAATCAACCCTGGTTTTCACCGCTGAAGAAATCACCGCGCTCTACCTGCATCATTATCGCCTCGATTTGGTCAGCGAAGAAATCGAAAACCTGTTGCGCTACACCGAGGGCTGGGCCATCGCCTTGCAACTCGTCTGGCAAAGCATCCGTAGCCAGCCGGGCTGGGAACTGCCGCGTCACTCGACCGCCAACTCGCTCGATTCGCTCTTCGATGTCCTCGCTCGCGAGGTTTTCGACCGGCAGCCCGAAGATGTGCGCGAGTTCCTGCTGGCGACGGCCAGCCTGCGCGAACTGATTCCCGCCGCCTGCGACAATCTGCGGCAGGCCCACGATTCCGCCGCCATGCTGGCCCACTTGCGCCGACAGGATTTATTTG
>JAWOIR010000448.1:0-4408 GCA_046484545.1 Anaerolineales bacterium | reverse complement strand
TCAAAGTGGCCGACCAGTGGGAAAAAGCCATTGTCCTGCGCCTGGGCAAGTTCCAGGGATTGCGCGGTCCCGGCATGTTTTGGATTATCCCCATCATCGACACCGTCCCAACCTGGATTGACCATCGCGTGATGGTATCACCCTTCGCCGCACAAAAAACCCTGACGAAAGACACCGTCCCGGTCGATGTGGACGCCGTCCTGTTCTGGATGGTGTGGGATGCCGAAAAAGCCGCGCTCGAAGTGGAAAACTACAAGGCCGCTGTCGATTGGGCCGCCCAGACCGCTCTGCGCGACATCACCGGACGCATGATGCTGGCCGATATCCTGGTCGGGCGCAGCACTATCGACAAGGAACTGCAACAGGTTATCGACGAGCGCACCACGCCCTGGGGCGTGACCGTGCAATCGGTCGAGATTCGCGATATCGTCATCCCGCAAGAATTGGAAGACGCGATGTCCCGCCAGGCCCAGGCCGAACGCGAACGCCAGGCGCGCGTCATCCTGGGCGAATCGGAAAAGCAGATTGCCGAATCTTTTGCAGAAGCCTCACAATCCTACATAAATAACCCGACCGCCCTGCACCTGCGCGCCATGAACATGCTCTTTGAAGGCCTGAAAGAAAAAGGCGCGCTTATGATTATCCCAAGTTCAGCGGTAGATACCATGAACCTGGGCGGATTGAGCGGGATGGCTGCGTTGGCAAAACACAATGAAGACGGCAAGAAATAAACAGTTTTCAGTTTTCAGACGCTGGCGCATGTTTCACGTGAAACCCAAAAACCTGATGTTTGGCACAAAGGAACAATTATGACCACCAAAAACTCCATCACCATTTCCTTTATCCTGATTGCAATTGCCGCTGCAGCAGGTATGATTCTGTGGAATCAACTCCCCGACCCGATGCCCTCACACTGGAACGCCGCCGGCGAGGTGGATGGCTATACATCCAAGTTCTGGGGCATCTGGCTAATGCCGCTTATCACGCTGGGCATTGCGCTCTTGCTGGCGGGTGTGCCGTACATTGACCCGCTCAAAGCCAACATAGAAAAATTCCGTGGGCTGTACAACGCCTTCATCATCGGTTTTGTAGCCTACATGCTGTATATCTATACCCTGACCCTGGCCGCTGCACTAGGGGCGCAGTTCAACATGACGTACATGCTCGTTCCGGCTGTTGGCTTGCTCTTTGTTGGCATCAGTTTCTTGATCGAAAACGCCAAGCGTAATTTCTTCATCGGCATCCGCACCCCGTGGACGCTTTCAAGCGACAAAGTCTGGGAAAAGACCCACAAACTCGGCGCGCAAACCTTCCGCATTGGCGGCGCGCTGGTCATCGTCAGCGTCTTTCTGGGCGAAAACGGAATCTGGCTGTTACTGCCCGCCTTGCTGTTTGCCGGGTTGGTGCCGGTGGTTTATTCGTACTTCGCATGGCGCAAGCTGGAAGCGTGAAGCAAGTCTTTGACAAATATGTTTCACATGAAACATCCTGACACTTGACACCAAAACACCTGGCACCTTAAAAAACTGCCCACAGAATCGCCGCTGTTAAAAATAACTCGTCCTGTCCGTGCAGTTTGGATAGAAAAACCAACAAGGAGTCCCTTATGCCCGACGAAACAAAACAATGGGAATACCGTGTACAAACTTTCGGCTCTTTTTTAAGCGGTGTAAAAGCCGACGAACTGGAAACCACGCTCAACGAATGGGGCGAGGATGGCTGGGAAGTTGTCGCCACGCACCCCATCGAAGGGATGAGCAAAATCAACGTCATCGCCAAACGACCGCTAACCGACCGTATCAAGCGGAATCGCTCCATGCCTTCGTACAGAAACCGGTAATTTTGTTACTGCGTATATCGTCATCACAGGAGAAATCTTATGCTCGACAAAAAATCACTCACCTGGTTCATCATCATTTCCTTTGTCATTTCGTGGATTTTGTTCGCCACGCCGCTAGCCGTCAAAGATGACCCGACTCTTTATCCCATCCTGACAACCAGCATGTTTGCCCTCGCCATGTGGGGGCCCGGCATTGCCGCCATCCTCGTCACCCTGTTCGTCGCCCGCCAGCCGTTCTCGACCCTGCGGCTGAATACGCTCGGCCCCAAGCGCTACTACTTCTGGGCCTGGTTCCTGGCCCCACTCATGGCCGTGCTGACCCTGGCCGCCACCGTCCTGCTCGGCACCGGCACATTCGACCCGAACATCACGATGATGCGCGACGCACTGGCCCTGTCCCCGCAAACACAAGAGCTCCCATCCGTAGAGATTTTGCTCGCCATCCAACTCGGCTTCGCGCTAACGCTGGCGCCCTTCATCAATATCCTGTTTGCTATGGGCGAAGAACTCGGCTGGCGCGGATTCCTGCTGCCCCAACTCATGCCGCTCGGCGAGTGGAAAGCCCTGCTCCTCAGCGGGGCAATCTGGGGCATTTGGCACGCGCCCGCCATAGCCCTGCACGGACACAACTTCCCGGAACAGCCCTACCTGGGCGTGCTGGTCATGACGATTGGCTGTATGCTGCTGGGCGTGCTATTTGGCTGGCTGTATCTTAAAACCAAAAGTCCCTGGGCACCCGCCCTGGCACACGGCGCGTTCAACGCCATCGCCCCGGCAGCAATCATATTCCTGAAACCTGAAGGCCTCGACATGGCCCTGGGCGGCAACCCGCTCGGCCTGGCCGGTTGGATTCCAATGGTACTGATAATCCTCGTCCTGGTCGCCATCAAGCAACTGCCGGTTGAAAAGCAGAAAGTCACGGAATAAACAGCAACCAGGCCACGCTTGGCACCACAGAAAATAGAACGCAGAAAAACGCAAATTTTGCGGATTGGTACAAACAAATTCCGTGCAAATCCGCCTCATCAGCGAAATTCGCGTTCTATTTTTTACTGCTATAAATTAGAACATTTTTTCTATTTATTCCCGGCCCACTTTGCGCTACACTTAACCCATGATAAAAACACCCCCCAGCCTGGAAGCCAAACAACTCGCGCGGCTGATGGACGTCAGCCTGACGCTCAACTCGACCCTCAACCTGGACGAGATTCTCAAACAGTTGCTCGCCTCCGCCAGCGACATGCTCGACTGCGAGGCCGCCTCCATCCTGCTCTACGACGAAAAGCGCAACCGGCTGGTCTTCGCCGCCTCTACCGGCTCCGACCCGGCCAAACTGGCAAAAATCCCCGTCCCCATCGACGGCAGCCTGGCCGGGACCATCTTCCGCGAAGAAAAGTCGATTGTCATCAACGATGTCGAGCAAGACCCGCGCCACTTCGCCCCCGCCGCAGAGCAAGTCGAATTCAAGACCAAATCCTTGCTAGGCGTCCCCATGCGCATTCGAGACAAAGGCGTCGGCGTTATCGAAGCCCTCAACAAACGGGCCGGCCAGTTCACCTCCGCCGATGAACGCCTGCTCTCGGCTCTGGCCTCCCAGGCCGCCTCCGCCATCTACAACGCCCGCCTGATTCACGCCCTGCGCAGCGCCTACGAAAACATCAGCGAAACCGACCGCCTGAAGAGCAACTTCCTGGCCCTGGCCTCGCATGAGTTGCGCACCCCGCTTGGCATCATCATCGGCTACGCGTCCTTTTTGCAGGAAGAAGCCGGGGAAGTTTCCGAGCACGCCGAACGGGTGCTGACCGCCGCCAGCCAGATGCGTTCGGTCATCGAAGCCATGACCAGTCTGCAGCTGCTGCAAGCCAAAGGCCTGACCTTCAAGCCGCGCGTCGTCCCGGCACAGCAAGTGCTTAATGCCGCCTACGCCGAGATGCGCCCAATCGCCGAAGAAATGCGCCATATCGTCACATTCGACCTGCCCGCCCAATCCCTGCTCGTCACCGCCGACCCCGACAAACTCGCCCCGGCTTTCGTCAACATTCTCAACAACGCCGTGCGCTTCACCCCGCCCGGCGGACAAATCACCATCAGCGCCCGCCAGAAAAGCGGCAACGTCCAGGTCAGCATTCAGGATAGTGGCCTCGGCATCGCCCCCGACCAACTCATCAAAATCTTCCAGGAGTTCTACCAGGTCGAGCCGCACACCACCCGAAAATTTGGCGGCCTCGGCATCGGCCTGACCATCGCCAAAGGCCTGATAGAAACCCAGGGCGGACGCATCTGGGCCGAAAGCAAAGGACTCGGCAAAGGCACCACCATCCAAATTCTGCTGCCCCCCGCCGGAACCTCCACCCTCTCCCTGCCCTGATTGAAATTCTGATGACACACATATCAGATAAAAATCCGCGAAAATGGCTATTGGGACGGCTTTATGCCGCCCCAATAGCCATTTTCGCGGATTTTTATCTGATATGTGTGTCATCAGAATTTCAATCAGGGCAGGGAGAGCGTGGATGTTCCGGCGGGGGGCAGCAGGATTTGGATGGTGGTGCCTTTGCCGAGTCCTTT
>JAWOIR010000446.1:0-3483 GCA_046484545.1 Anaerolineales bacterium | reverse complement strand
CTTCCGCCTGGCCCCGCGTGCAGGAATCGAGATTCCGGGCGATATTACCGATGCTGAAAAATTGAAGTTCGTACAGCAAAAACTGGAAGCCGGTCACGAACGCGCGCTCAAAATCTGGGAAAGCATGGGCATTTATCTCGGCTATGCCCTGGCACATTACGCCGAATTTTACGACATCAAGCATGTCCTGATTCTAGGACGCTGTACCTCCGGGCGCGGCGGCGACCTGCTGCTCGAAGGCGCACATAAGGTGCTGGCGGGCGAATTCCCCGAACTTGCCAGCCAGATTCACGTCCAGTTGCCGGACGAGAAAAGCCGCCGGGTGGGACAGTCCATCGCAGCGGCGAGTTTACCTGCGTTGTAGGTTGGTTGCTGCTGATTGTCACTTCGAGCCGCACAGCGGGGAGAAGTCTTACACTGCCGTTTAAAGATTTCTCAGTCGCCGCCGTGCGGCTCCTTCGAAATGACAGGTGCAAAAAGCCCTCCGCTTAGGGCTTGGTTCGCTTTTTTCCCTTTTTCGCAGGAACCGGAATCACAAACGGCGGCTTGAGATTCATCCCGGTCACCTGCGCGCCGTCCTTGCCCAGGCGCAGGATGCTGACCGAAGCCGTGTCACAACCCAGGCGTTGGAAGGTATCGAGCGGCATGCCCAGATAGTAGGCCAGCACCAGTTTGACCGGGTCAGCATGGAAAACGACCGCCACGATGTCCTCCTCGGCGTGTTTGGCGGCCAGGGTCTCGAAGACCGCCACCATGCGCGCCTGGCACGCCAGGAAGGATTCGCCATCGGGGAAGGTAAAACGCGAAGGGGCCCGCTGGACAATTTTCCATTCGGGCAATTTATACAGTTTCTTGAGCTCTTCCGCCTGCCACACGCCGACATCGGTATCCATCAAATCGGGAATCAGGCCAATTTCCAGCCCGCGTCCTGCGGCAATCGGGGTTGCGGTCTCGACCGCCCGTTCGAGCGGACTGCTATAAATCGCAGCCAGCGGCAGGTTCTTGAGCGAATCACCCAGGGCGGCGGCCTGTTCGCGTCCGCGCTCGTTTAGGTGGATGCCCGGCACACGTCCCGGCAATTTGCCAGCCTTGACGTAATCGTTTTCACCGTGGCGAATTAATAAAAATGTCGGCATAAAAATTACCAGTTCTGCAGGAAAGCCGCCAGCAAGCGGGCGCGCTCCAACAGGCTGTCTTTGAAGATATACTCGCGCTCCGAGTGATAACCCTCACCCACCGCGCCGAGACCGTCCAGTACTGGCACGCCCAACGGGGCGACAAAGTTGCCATCCGATGCGCCGCCGGCGCCGCTGGCGCGCAACTCCTGCCCCAGCACATCCCTGGCAATCACAGCGGCTTTCTCGAACGCCGCCTGGTTGACCTCGTTATACGGCAGGGGCGGACGATTGAGCGAGCCGCTGACCTCAATGCTGGTGCCATCCAGCACCGGCTGGAGGGCCTGCATGGCCGCCTGGATGCGCTCGGCCTCGCCCGGTTGCAGCACGCGCATATCCACCTCCGCCTCGCATTCGTCCGGGATGACATTGGCCACGATTCCGCCGCGGATAACACCGACCGTCAAGGTCGTTCCGCGCTCGTAATCAGTCATGTTCTGGATAGCGATGACCTGGTGGGCCATCTCCTCGATCGCGTTACGACCCTGTTCATGGTCGCCGCCTGCGTGCGCGGCCCTGCCCTTGACCTTGACCGTGAAATCGCCAACGCCTTTGCGCCAGGCCTTGAGCGAGCCATCCACCAGCCCGGATTCCAGCACAAAAACCATTTCGGCCTGGCGGGCCAGGTCTTCGATGAGTTCGCGCGAGGTATGGCTGCCGATTTCTTCGTCTGATGTAAACAGGGCCACGATGGGCTTTTCCGGCATTTTGCTGGATTTACAAATCGCCGCTATCGCGCCCAGGGCAATGGCAATGCCGCCTTTCATGTCCAGTGTGCCGGGCCCGAAGATTTTGCCATCCTTTTCGTAGTAAGGCATTTTGGGCAGGATTCCCATCGGGAAGACGGTATCCATGTGACAGAGAATCAGCAGGCTTTTCGCGCCGCCGTTCCCCCATTTGGCAACGATATGATTGCCGGCCTTTTTGTTGGGCATAATTTTGACCAGCGCGCCCAGTTTGCGGCATTCTTCAGCCACAATCAAGCCAACCCGGTCCACTGCGACCTTGTCATTGGATGGTGATTCGGTCTCAACCAGGCGTTTGAGCAGGTCGAGCATGGTATGAGTATCAAAAATCAGGTTCGGCATACGGTTCCTTATGAAAGAAAGTGAAAAGCCAGCACAAGCGTCCCAATTGTAGCGCAGTATGCCGAAAAGATATACAACGACCCGCGACTCAGGAAAGCAATCAACCAGCGCACGGCAAACCAGCCGCTAATCGCCGCGCTGACAAACCCGACCGCCAGCAGTGGCAGGAATTCGCCCAAATCAGGCATTTTCAGCACATCCAGCATTTCATAGGCCCCGGCAGCCAGCATGACCGGTACCGACATTAAAAAGGCGAACCGCGCCGCCGAGGGACGGTCGAAACCGCGAAACATGCCGCCGCTGATGGTCGCACCGCTGCGCGAGGAACCGGGGAAGACTGCCAGCACCTGGAAAAGTCCGACCACCAGCGCGTCGAGCCCTTTCATCGAGTCCAGGCTGCGATTTTTGCGCCTAAAGCGTTCCGCCAGGGCGAGCAGGGTCGCGGCCATAAAAAGCCGGGTCGCTGCCTGGAGCATGGGCTGGCGAAACAGGAACTCGACCCAGTCGCGCACAAAATAGCCAACCAGCAAGGCCGGGACGGTGGCGAGCAGGATATAAAGGCCGAGGAGGGTATCAGGTGTCAGGTTCCAGGTGTCACGAGGCTGGCGCAGAGATGGAAGAAAGCGCAAGGTTTCAGTGACAATTTTAAGCAGGTCTTGCCAGTAGTACACAAACAGCGAAACCAGCGTCCCAACCTGCACGATGACCAGGAAGGAGAACGTGGCGCTATCCGCCGGGATGCCAAGCAATTGCTGGCCGATGAGCAGATGGGCAGTGGACGAGACGGGGATGAATTCGGTCAGCCCCTGGATGATGCCGAGGAGGAGGGATTCTAGGAGGGTCATGGTGTTGGTAAATGGTTAATGGTGAATGGTTAATCGGGGGATGGGGTATTGATTGTGTATTCGGGTGAATCTTCGTGGATAGTGCGCGGGGAACCGGGTTCGTTTGCACCGATTTTGGATTTTTTGAGATAGGCTATCCAGCCATTGATGGCCCTGGCAACGGATTCGGCTTCGCTCGTGGCGCTGGCATAAACTTGTTCGGGCATCAATCCCAGGTCTTTTGCCAGGGAGAGATGGCTTTGGATTTCTGTCAATGAACCGCGCGCAATATAACAAAAGCGAACGTTATCCTGATAATAATGACGCCCATGCCCTTCAGCAATATTGGCAGGAACACTGACCGCGGCGCGTCTGAGTTGGTCGGCCAGGTTGTAT
>JAWOIR010000342.1:0-4470 GCA_046484545.1 Anaerolineales bacterium | reverse complement strand
GAAGCAATTAGGGATTATTTTAGTATTTTGAGGCCATCCTGCATAGAATGCAAGACCAGTTCCTGAGATTTCACCAAATTGTGAAGTTTCATATTTTCCGCGAGACCCGGCTGTTTGACGGTATGTCGCCATTACTCGACACCCTTGAACAACACGGACTGAACTGGGGAGTCGTCACCAACAAACCGTCCTGGCTGACCGAGCCGCTGCTGCAGGAACTTCGCGCCGTTGCTGGCTGCGCTTAAGAAGAGCGGAATCTCGGCCCTGTACAGCCATCAGTCCGAAGCCTGGGAAGCGGTTCAGCGCGGTGAGAACATTGTCCTGGCGACGGGCACGGCCTCCGGCAAGACTCTGGCCTACAACCTGCCGGTTCTCGCGGCGCTGACGCAGAATCCGCTGGCGCGTGCGTTGTATCTCTTCCCAACCAAGGCGCTGGCACAGGACCAGTTTTCGGTGGTCGGTGGGCAGTATTCAGTGGGCAGTAATCAGTATTCAGTATCCCGTGGGCAGTACTCAGTGCCAGCGGCGATTTATGACGGGGATACGCCGCAGGCCAAGCGCAAGGCTGTCCGCGAGAAGGCGCGCATTATCCTGAGCAATCCCGATATGCTGCACACCGGTATTTTGCCGCACCATACCAATTGGGCCGAATTTTTCAGGAACCTGCATTTTGTGGTTATTGACGAGTTGCATATTTATCGCGGCGTGTTTGGCTCGCACGTTGCCAACGTCATTCGACGCTTGAAACGGGTTGCGGCCTTTTATGGCGCGAGTCCGCAGTTTATCCTGACTTCGGCCACCATCGGCAACCCGGCGGAACTCGCCGAGCGGCTGGTTGAGGCCGCGGTGACGCTGATAGACCGCGACGGCTCGGCGCGCGGCGAGAAGCATTTTCTCATCTACAACCCGCCGGTGGTGGACGAGGCCCTGGGCCTGAGAAAATCGTCCATGCAGGAAGCGGTGCGGCTGGGCAAGGAATTACTCTCTGCCGATGTACAGTCCGTCATGTTTGCTCGCTCGCGCCGCAGTGTGGAGATTTTGCTCAGTTATCTTCCCCCTCCCCCATTTTCGCAGAAAATGGGGGAGGGCCGGGGAGGGGGCCCCATTCGCGGCTACCGCTCCGGCTATCTGCCCGCTCACCGGCGCGAAATCGAGCAGGGCTTACGCGCCGGCGCAGTGCGGCTGGTGGTGGCGACCAACGCCCTCGAGTTGGGAATCGACATCGGCGGGTTGGGCGCGGCCTTGCTGGTTGGGTATCCCGGTTCGCTGGCGTCCACCTATCAGCAGGCCGGGCGGGCCGGACGCGGCGACGCGCCGGCGGCTTCGATTTTGCTGGCCTCGCCCGCGCCGCTCGACCAGTTCCTGGCCCATCATCCTGAATACATTTTTGGGCGTTCGCCGGAGCGCGGGCTGATTAATCCTGACCATTTATTGATTTTGCTCAACCACATCCGCTGCGCCCTGTTCGAGTTGCCCTTTGGCGCGGACGAGGGCTTTGGCGGACTGTCCGCTGAAACGGTGCGGGAATACTTGCAAATTCTGTCAGTGGCTGGCGAGGCGCATATTGCAGAGGAGAAGGTCTTTTGGATGGCGGAGGCCTACCCGGCGGCGGATGTTTCGCTGCGCTCGGCTTCGCCGGCGCGGGTTGCCTTGCAAACCGATGATGGAGACCGTCCGCGCCTGCTGGGTGAAGTTGACCGCGAATCCGCGCCCTGGATGGTGCATCCGAAGGCGGTTTACCTGCACGAGGCCCAGCAGTATTACGTTCAGGAACTTGACCTTGAGCGCGGCGTGGCGACCGTGATTCCGGTCGCGCTCGATTATTTCACTGAGCCGCTGCGCGAGACTTCGGTGGCGGTTTTGTCGGTGGCTGCGGAAACGCCGAAAAAAGCCTGGGGTGAAGTCCAGGTCACGACGCAGGTGACCGGCTTCCGGCGCAAGGAATGGGCCTCGGGTCACATCCTCGACCAGGAGCCGCTCGAACTGCCGCCGTCCGAATTGCAGACGACCGGCTACTGGCTGTCCATCCCTGAAGAGATTCTGCGCGCCCTGAGCGAAGCCGGGCTGTGGACAAATTCCCCCAACGATTACGGGCCGGATTGGGCCGATATCCGCGAGCGCGTACGTGCCAGGGATGGCTATCGCTGCCAGGTCTGCGGACAGGCGGAAATGGGCCGCCAGCACGATGTCCACCACAAGACGCCCTTCCGCTTTTTCATGCGCCAGGCCGATGACCCGGCAAAGGCGCGCGCGGCAGCCAATAACCTTGCCAACCTGGTGACGCTTTGCCCGGCCTGCCACAAGAAAGCCGAGAGCAACGTGCGTATGCGCAGCGGACTGGCCGGGCTGGGTTATGTGCTCGCCAGCCTTGCGGCGCTCTTCCTGATGTGCGATTCGGAAGATCTGGGCCTGCACATCGAACCGGAGGCTTTCGCCCTCAACGGCCTGCCGACCCTGGTGCTGTACGACCAGGTCCCGGCGGGGATTGGGTTCAGCGAGCGGCTGTTTGAGTTACACGACGAATTGCTGACGCGCGGGCTGGAACACGTCCGCGCCTGTGGCTGCGAGGACGGCTGTCCCTCCTGTGTTGGGCCGGGCGGCGAAAACGGCCTGGGCGGCAAGGCCGAGGCGTTGGCGTTGTTACGGGTGTTGGTGGGTGGGTAGCGCGGTCTGTTATCAGCAGAGTGAAGTCCCCACGAGCCTGTCTTGAGCCTGCCGAAGGATGATGGGCAGGCTGTGTTTGGTTGCATTGATTGCCATATTACTCTCTATTTTGGGCAATACGCTCTAATAAGAGCGGCAACTGTCCTAGATTTTCTAATTCATAATATCCTGAATGGTTATGGGGAGGTTGCTCCGCTGTTTCATGCAACCAGGTTATCTCATACGGAATGTGAACAGCACTGCCGCCCAATTTTAATACAGGCAAAATGTCAGAGGGAAGAGAGTTTCCAATCATCATAAAACGGCTTGGTTTAACAGAATATTTCTTGAGTAATTTCTCGTAACTTTCAAGAGTTTTCTGGCTAACGATTTCGATGTGCTGAAAATATTTCCCTAATCCCGACTTCTCAATCTTTGTTTCTTGGTCAAGCAAATCGCCTTTGGTAACCATCATCAAGGGGTATTGGCTTGATAGTTGAGGAATTATTTGACTGACGTGTGGCAACAATTCAACATCAGAATTCAACATTTTCTTTGCCCAGTCTACGATTTCTTGAATTTCTTTGCTGGATATTCGCCCTTCTGTAAGTTCTATCGCAGTTTCGATTAGGGAAAGAGCAAAGGCTTTGATACCATAACCAAAATGCTGAATATTGCGAACTTCGGTTTGATACAAACGGTCATTAATCCATTCCGGGGTATGGTAATTTTCTAATAGTTGTGTAAACTGTTTTTGTGCTTCAACATATAGCCGTTCACTATGCCAAAGTGTGTCATCTGCGTCGAATGCTATAAAATCGAAGGTAATCACTATTTTGTACTCCTATTCTTGGCGAAGCCGACCAATGAATTAAGGATTGATCCACAAAAACCTGGGACGCTATGCGTCAGAAGGAGCGCAAGGTTAAAAGCGCTCTCGCCCAAACACTTCCAATTGATAGGTTTATTGTACACAGAAAAACCGTATTTGCGTCGATAAAAATGGCGGTTTTCAAGTTGCCGTGGTTGTCAAAAAAACTCCCGCTCACACAGAACGGGAGTTTGGCTTCTTGCTTTTGATACTCAAACCGTCGTCTCAACGAGCGAAAGCCCGGTCTTGCTTTTGACTACCCGGAGGTATCAAACGTTTCAGTTTTCCACGTAGCCGGTCTCCCAATGCCGCGCCGGGTCGTGCGCGCGCAAATCGACGCCAAAATCGACAACGGCCTTCAAATTCATCAATACGAATACCCATCCTGCCATGACTTCCGCGCGGTCGCGCGCCGGTACGCCGGAATCAATTACGGTCAAATCCGTGCCGCCGTGGCCGTCCTCCGTCAGGTCAAAGGTCGTGACCGAGTCACCAATGTAGCGGATGCAATACCGACGGGGCGGGACGGCCTCCAAGATGGTCGCATCCCATGTCATGCGATTGGGAAAGACAAAGTGAATCACGCCGTTGTGCTCGTGGGCGGTCTGTGCCCAGAAACTGGCGCGTCCGCTATCGGTGGATAGGGCGTGATAGACGCTGGCAATCGGTGCGGTCAGGTGCAGGCGCCAGCGAATCGCATCGGGGTCAGTTTGAAAAGACATATCTTAGCCTGTGCGTTTGCACGAACTGCGGCCCGCTGGGTGCGGGGTCAGCCCGCTTTTCGCTCAAGAGATTTTCGGAAAAGCACAACGCGCTGATTTGTTCCCTTGGCTTTATACATGGCTGCATCGGCATTTTTGAAAAGAACCTCAGCCGTTTCTCCGTCTTTGGGATACATGGCAATACCGATACTGGCTTTTATCGAAAGCGTGGTCCCATTAAACTCGCAGGCTTCG
>JAWOIR010000336.1:0-4820 GCA_046484545.1 Anaerolineales bacterium | reverse complement strand
CTCACCACCAATCGATCGGCCATTTGGGCATAGGTCAGGCCCTCGGTCATCAGGCGCAGGACTTCCAATTCGCGCTCAGTTAAAGGCGAAATTAGGAAGGATGAAGGATGAACCCCATCGCCCGATGCCTGATTTGATGGGCTGTTTTTCATCCTTCCGAATTCATCCTGCATCTTTTCATCGGCTTCATCCAGGAAAACACGCTGGTAGCCTTCCGGTTCACCTAGTTGACGCGCGCGCGCCAACCATTCTGCGCCGCCTGCGCGGGATCCCAGCACCAAAGCATGGATGAGCGTCCCGTTGCGTCCATCCGATTCAGCGCTATGGGTGATACGCTCGGCCAGCGAAAAAGCCTCGGGGTGGCGAATGGCAAGCATCCAGCGCAACCAGGCCAGGTGGATGACATCCGTGCGGTAGGTGACGGGGGCCTCGGCGGGAATTCCTGCCAACTTCAGGACTGATTCTGCTTCCTTGAGTTCGCCCCGCACCACCAGCAGGCTGGCCTTTTGCGCCAGCCAATCCGGACGCACCCATACGGGCGTGGTGCTGGTGTTGAGCACTTGCTCGGCTTCGCGCAAACACTGCGCGGCCTGCGCCAGGTCTCCCTGCCCTTGATACAAACGCGCCAGGTGAACCCGGCCATATACAAGTGAAGCGCTATGCCCCGACAAGGCTGCCATGCGGATACCATGCAGCAACGATTCGCGCGCCGCCTCGATGCGATCCCATTCATAATAAATCTGGCCCAAAACGGCATGGACTGCGCCAATCATCAGCGGGGCAATACCGCTGACCGATTCTGCGCGCGCAATCGCCTGCTCGGCTTTCTCTGCCACATAGCACAACCGTCCGAGCGGCCAGAGCATCAAAGAAAGATGCGCCATCGCCACCATCGCGGTGGTATGGTCATCAATGGCGTTTGCAGATTGGATGGCCGACAGCAAGTGCTCATGAGATTGCTCGAACCTGCCCATCTGCCGATACGCCGCACCAAACGCCAGCGAGGTCAGTCCGGAAAGACGCAAATCGTTGGCAGGCACAAGCACACGGGCTTTGTCAGCCAATTCAAGCGATTCTGGCAGTTTTCCATGTACCTGGGCAAGCGTGGATTGCAAAACAAACATTTCCGCCTGGGCAACACGCGTCTCAGGCGTATCCGGCGGCAGGTTTGCCAGCCCTGCTTCTGCCATTTCCAGATAAGGCCCCATTTGCACAAAGTCACCGCGCAGCATTTGTCCCCAAACGATGCTCAGGTAAACCTGTGGGCAGTTGGCGTGTAGTAGGGCCGCCGGGATGGACTGCAGCCAGGTTTCCATTGCGCGCCCGTAACCCTGGTTTATCAAATCCCAATGATGGCGCACCATCAGCGCAGCCACGCGCTCAAAATCGTTGGCTTGCAAGGCATGCTCTATGGCTACGCCAGAGTTTCCCTGAGACTCGTTCCACAGGCTGGCGCGTTGATGTAGCTCTGGCAGGCAGTCGGGGCACTCGCGGCGCAATTTGTGCCGGAGCAATTCGGCAAACAGGTGATGGTAGCGATACCAGCGCCCCTCATCGTCAAGCGGGATGATGAACAGGTTTGCCGTCAGCAAGCGTTCCAGCAGGCTGGCACTATCCGTACGCCCGGTAACAGCCTCGCACAAATCCCCGCTCAAGCGCGGCAAAATCGAAGTCTTCAGCAGGAAATCCTGCACATCGGGCGGCTGGGTCTTGAGGGCTTCTTCGGTCAAGTAATCCAGGATAAAGCGATGACTACCGCTCAAGGTCTGGACAAACGCCGCGGGGTTTTCGCGCCCCTGAAGCGAGACCCCGGCTAATTGCAGACCAGCGACCCAGCCTTCGGTGCGTTCCGTTAAACGGGACACGTCCGCCGCTGAAAGTTCCAACCGCAGACTGTCTAGCAACAAATGAGCCGCCTCGTTTTCCAGAAAGCGCAAATCGGCAGCGCGGATTTCGGTCAACTGTCCGCGCGCCCGCAAACGCGCCAGCGGCAGGGGTGGGTCTTCGCGCGTCACCAGTACGAGATGACAATCGGGCGGCTGGTGGGTCAGCAGGGCGGTCAGCGCATCCAGGATGGCGGTATCCTGAATATGGTGAAAATCATCCAGAACGAGGAAATGGGGCGTCTTCCAGGCCAGCATTTCATTGACCAGCGCTGTCACCAGAACATCTGGTGGCGGAACCTGGCCCGATTGCAGGGTGGCGAACAAATCGGCGCAAAACGACTCATCCCCCTGGCGCAGTGCGGCGACAAAATAGGTGAAAAAGCGGTCAGGCTGGTTATCTGGGTCGTCGAGGGAGAGCCAGGAGATTGGGGATTGTCGATTTTTGATTTTCGATTGAAGATTGGAGAGCCACTCAGTCACGAGGGTGGTCTTGCCATAGCCTGCCGGGGCTGAGATGAGCGTCAGTTTGCGGCTTTCGTCCAAGCCACGCAAGAGTCCTTCCAGCAAGCGCGGACGCGCAACCAGCCCCACGCGCCGGGGCGGAATGTGAAACTTGGTGGCAAGCAAGTTCGTAGTATTCATGCAGAGCAATTATACCTGTGGGTAATTATGCCAAGCTACATAAGGGTTCTCTGATATTTTCCATGAAGAAGCCCACGGGAATTCTCAAAGAGCCTACATAAGCCAACATCCCCTGTTACAATATTCACAAATTATCGCGACATTCAAACAGGAGCATCAAAATGAGCAACAAGATTATCGAAACCGAAAATCTGACGGTTTATTACGGAAAATTCAGGGGTATTGTGGATGTCAATTTGTCTGTTGAGAAGGGCGAAGCCTTTGGGTTCCTCGGCCCGAACGGCGCAGGCAAAACAACCACCCAGCGCGTGCTGCTGGATGTCATCCGTCCCACATCAGGGCGTGCCGCCGTTTTTGGCCTGGATTGCCGCCAACAAGGTGTGGAACTGCGCAAGCGGGTCGGCTACCTACCCGGTGAACTGGCGCTCTACAAAGAGATGCGCGCAGAAGAATTCTTCAAGATGTATGAGTACCTGCGCGGCGCAAATGGCGCAAACGGTTACTGGCGCGAACTGGCCGGGCGGCTCGACCTGGATATCAGCCGGAAAATCGGCAATTTTTCGCGCGGCAACAAGCAGAAAGTCGGCATTGTGGCGGCTTTCATGGGGCGTCCTGACCTGCTCATCCTGGACGAACCGACCAGCGGCCTCGACCCGTTGGTGCAGCAAACCGTGATGGAAATGGTGCGCGAAGTCAAGGCCGATGGCCGCACCATCTTTTTCTCATCCCATATCCTGCCCGAAGTGCAGGCTGTATGTGACCGGGTGGGCATTATTCGTGCAGGCCAGCTGGTTGCCACCAAGCGGGTGGAAGAACTGATTGCCACCCGCCTGAACCGTATGACCTTGATTTTCTCCGAACTACCCCCGCCTGGGACGTTCGACATCGAAGGCGTGACCGAACTCAACCGCACCACCCAAAGCCTGGTGCTGGAAGTGCGCGAGAACCTGTCCCGGGCGCTGTCGGTTGCTGCCCAATTCGACCTACAGGATATCGAAACTCACAACATGAGCCTGGAAGAAATCTTCCTGGATTACTACGGAAGCAGCAATGGAGGCCAACATGCTTAGACTATTCTGGCAGGAAGTCTTATTTCGGCGCAACGCCATCCTTGGCTGGAGCCTCGGGCTGTGCTTTTTCCCGCTTGTTTACATTGGCATTTACCCCTCGGTCGCCAGCGAGATGGAAGGGCTGGCCGATTTGGAATTTTACAAAGCCCTGGGAATGAGCCTGGGGACGTTTCCCGACTGGGTCGGCTCCATCCTGATTATCTTCCTGCCGCTGGTGGCCGCGATTTATGCCGTGATTAACGGCACCGGCACACTGGCCGCCGAAGAAGAAGACGGGCGCATGGAGATGATTGTCAGCCTGCCCCTGCCTCGCTGGCAAGTTGTCTCCGCCAAAGCACTGGCCTTTATGCTTGCCACCATCATCATGTTTTTGGTGGCGGCTGTGGTCTCAGCAATTGTCTTTCAATCGATTGAGAACCAGATTGAAACCGACCTGTCCGCCCTCGACCTGTTCTACGCTGTCATTTCGGCCTGGCCGCTGGTCTTTGCTGTCGGCATGATTGCCATGTTCCTGGCGGCTTTTTCCCCCAGCCGCCGCATCGCCGCCATGCTTTCCGCCGCCATCCTGACCGTCAGTTACTTTGGCAGTAATCTGGCTGCTTCGACAAAGGTGCTGGAACCCTTTGAACCGTTTTTTCTGTTCACGTACCTGAACGGCAGCGGACAGGCGGTCAGCGAAGGCCAGCAGGCAGGCGATTTGTTGGTTTTGATTCTCCTCGGTTTGGCCGCCTTTGGCCTGGCAATCTTCTTCTTCCAGCGCCGCGACCTGACCGTAGGCATCTGGCCCTGGCAACGCGCCAGGAAATAGCATAGGTTACAGCTCCACCTTCCTGAACCGCCAGACCGCCAGCAGGAAAAACCCGGCAGCATAAGCCAGCAAAACCGCGGCGGGCATCCAGGCTGAAGACAGGCCCAGCCCACGGATGAGGATATTCTGGTAACCGGTCATCGCCCAGGCCGAGGGCATCAGCCGCCCGATGGCCGCAAAGGCGCCACCGGAGGCTTCCAGCGGGAACCAGGCTCCGCCCAACGCCGAAAACAGGAACATCGCAATCATCGAAAACAGGACAACCTGGTCGTCCGACTTCGCCAGCACGCCGATAAGCAATCCCATCGAAGCTACCCACAACCCCAGCGCCACAGAAACCAGCAGCGTGCCGAGCGGCTCGCGCAGGTAATCGACGCCCAGAGCCAACTGCCCAAAAATTACCAGCATGACTGT